>CAYPNW010000227.1:0-3951 GCA_964411965.1 uncultured Burkholderiaceae bacterium | reverse complement strand
TCTAAAGCTATCGTGTTGTTGTTGCCATCGCCTTGCCGTGCTACAGCACCGTCTGCGGCTCGTCGCCTAGACGCAACTAATTTGGAAATGGAATAAGAGCACAAAACAAACACCACTCAGCGAGAAAAAATGAAACCACCTATAATTTTCCCAGCGTGGTGACACGCCCAACAAAGCATTCAGTCAAATTCAGCAAATTCAAATGAAGTCAAAGTCATTTGCCCATTGATGGGCAGATCAAAGGTCATGCGTCGTGCTTGTAACTTTATTTGCCGGCTATCAAAAAATCGTTCTTTGCGTGTCTATTTGAGAACGAGCAGGAACAAGTACTAAATTAGTTGGAAGACAGCAGCACAACGCAGAAGCATCACGCCGTCTTCGGCGAGACGAGTCGGGTTTCATCTTGGTAAGGAGTGACGAATATGGATTTCACGGTTGCGGTTTTATTGGCGTCGTTTCTACTGTCAATTGGCGCGTTGTTTGTGTTTATTTGGTCAATGGCAAAGGGCTTGTTTGGTGATGGCTCTGCTGCTGCGAAAGAAATTTTCGCGTCAAATGAGTTGGGAGAGATCGAAGACCCCGCCGCCACCGCCACGCAAAAGTCTGAACTGCAGCACGCGATGGGGGATTTGGCAGCGAGCGCACCAAAAATCGCGCCCGCAGATCTTGATTTCCGCGCGCGCGCTGACCGCTCCACCGCCATGGTGGTGAGTATTTGCCTTACCTTGGCGGTGATCTGGCTGGTATTGGCGTCCATCGCCGGTTTGATTTCGTCTATCAAACTTCATTCACCTGATTGGTGGGTGCAATATGAATGGCTTACCTTTGGGCGAATACGTCCAGTCCATTTGAATTTGGTCGGTTACGGTTGGTGCTCGCTAGCGGGCATTGGTGTGGCCATATGGTTGATACCGCGCTTACTGAAAACCGAATTAGTGGGCGCTAAATACGCGTTGATTGGCGGTGGTATTTGGAGCATCGGCGTATTTGCCGGTACGGTGGCAATTGCCATGGGTTATTCGGATGGCATGGAGTGGCTGGAATACCCATGGAAAATCGATATTTTATTGGTGGTAGGCGGCGCACTTGTTGGTTTCCCTTTGTGGCTCACGTTGATGCAACGCAAGGTCGAACACCTGTATGTTTCCGTTTGGTACATCGCTGCCGGCTTGCTGTGGTTCCCTATTTTGTTCTTAATTGCCAACTGGCCGGGACTACATTTTGGGGTGCAGCAAGCCACCATGAATTGGTGGTTTGGACATAACGTGCTGGGCTTATGGTTCACGCCCTTGGGTCTGGCCGCTTCGTATTACTTCATCCCTAAAGTATTGGGCAAGCCGATTCATTCGTATAACTTGTCTTTGTTGGGCTTCTGGTCTCTGGCATTTTTTTATAGCCAAGTGGGTGGACATCACTTGATAGGCGGGCCGGTGCCCTCGTGGCTGATTACGATCTCCATCGTGCAAAGCATGATGATGGTGATACCCGTATTTGCCGTCGCGGTGAACCAGCACATGACGGTGCTAGGCAACTTTAGAGCCTTGCTGTATTCGCCCACGCTACGCTTTATCGTGTTGGGCGCGATGATGTACACGGCCGCATCGGTTCAAGGCTCTTTGGAAGCCTTGCGTTCCGTCAATGTTGTGACGCACTTCACGCACTACACGGTGGCGCATGCGCACTTGGGCTTGTATGGTTTTTTCACGATGGTGATGTTTGGTTCGATTTACTTCATCATGCCCCGCGTAATGAATTGGGAATGGCCGTTTCCTAAACTGATCTCTTTACATTTCTGGCTCGTGTTGATTGGTTTTGCGATTTACTTTATCTGGCTTTCCATCGGCGGCTGGTTGCAAGGCATAGCGATGTTGGACGGTACAAAACCGTTCATGGACTCAGTGAAACTGACGCTCCCGTATTTGGAAGCACGATCCATAGGCGGTGGTTTGATGACCTTGGGACATTTGGTTTTCGCTTTCCATTTCTTTGCCATGGGTTGGAAGTTCGGTCCTAAGCGTTTGGGTGCGGCCTTGCTTGGGCCGGCTTTGTTTCCCCGTTTATTAGGAAAAGGAGCAACAGCATGAGCAGCGGAAAAAGCTTCTGGGAAATGGATGAGCTGCGCATCATCATCGGCGGCATGATCATCCTCGGCGGCGCGACAGGTATTTTGGTGTTGCTACCTTATCTATTGCTCGAAAATGTGCGCCCGCCAGAGGGTCTCAAACCCTACACGGAACAACAGTTAGCAGGGCGTCAGCAATACATTGCCAATGGCTGCGTGTATTGCCATTCGCAGCAACCACGTGACAGCAAACTCGCGCCAGACAATAAGCGCGGATGGGGCAGGGCGTCGGTAGCGGGTGACTATGCGTATGATGCGCCGCACCTTCTAGGTACCATGCGTACCGGGCCAGATTTGCTCAATATTGGCGCACGTCAGCCTAGTAAAGACTGGCAGTTAGGGCACTTGTATCAGCCACGCGCCTATACGCCGGGGTCTAACATGCCCCCGTTTCCATTCCTGTTCGAAGTGCGACAAGGTGCGGCAAAGCCGGGTGAAACGGTGGTGAATTTACCGCCAGCATTCGCAAAACCTGGTGAGGTCGTCGTGGCGAAGCCGCAAGCCTTGGCGCTGGTGGACTACTTGTTGGCACTTGACCGCACTTACCCTGCCTTGCCCGCACTGCCGGTTGAAAAACCCAAAGCGAACACTGCATCGAAGGAAAAGCCATGAGTGATGCCCCAAACAATGGCGCTAATGAGCCAAACCAGCCGCCCATTAAAAAGAAAAAAGTCAACGCTGCGCGGCAACGCGAACACATCGATCCCGACGAGGGCGTACGCCCATTGCCATGGTTTTTGGTGATGTTTTTGGGCGCGATGGCGATGTGGGGTGCGTTTTATATTTACATCACACCGTCCGGCGAAGACTCGGCTTTTGGCGACCAACGCACCGTGGCGGATTTACGCCCGCCGCTTCCCGCAGAGGGAGCGGTAGATGGCAAACAAGTGTATGCCGCGAAGTGTGTCGCGTGCCATCAAGGCACCGGCCTCGGTGTTGCGGGTGTTTTTCCGCCTTTGGTTGGGTCAGAGTGGGTGCTAGGTGATGAAAAAATACTGGCGAACATTTTGTTGCATGGTGTGAATGGTGAAATGGAAGTCAAGGGCGTTGTCTATAAAGGTGCCATGCCCGCATGGAAGACGCTTAACGACGACGAACTTACTGCGGTAATCAATTACATCCGTTCTGATTGGGGCAACAAAGCACCGCCAATCAAAGCCGACACCATCAAGGCGCAACGCGCGGCGACCATTAGCCGCACCCAGCCGTATGCGGGTGGCGCTGAACTCAAATCAGAAACCAAGTCAGATCCCAAATAAGCGCGCGTGCAAGTCATCCGAAGTAAAGATTTACTCATTACCTTTGCACTGAGCCTTGGTTTATTGTTGGGCGGCGTGGTGATTTTGTTCCGCGCAACCGAGGGTGGCGCGGCGTTTACCACCGAGCAGTTGCGTCGCGCTGAAGTTGCCCAACAAGCGCGTTTAACACCTGATTTCGCACTTGTTGATAGCCTTGGGCGGCAGACTCGTCTGCACCAATTTCTCGCCAAAGACGAAAAAATATGGATTGCCGATTTCGTGTACACGCGCTGCCAAACGCTCTGCAGCGCGTTAGGTACGGTGTTTCAGCGCCTGCAGCAAAGCATCATCGAACAGGGTTTGCAAAATCAAATTGGTCTACTCTCAATCAGCTTCGATCCGCGCAACGACACGCCTGCCGCGCTTTTCCAATACCAACAACGCATGCGTCTTGATCCAACGGTGTGGCAGATAGTCAGCCTGCAATCTGAAAGTGATCGCCGTGCCTTGTTAGATAGTTTTGGCATCATCGTGATACCCGCGCCGCTCGGTGAGTTTGAGCACAACGCCGCTTTACATTTTCTGACGCCA
>CAYPNW010000226.1:0-3970 GCA_964411965.1 uncultured Burkholderiaceae bacterium | reverse complement strand
AACGATAAATAGCCGCAGGCGCCGCCGTAAATGCCGCGCTTGGTGGGTTCAAGTTGATCGATTAGTTCCATGGCGCGCACTTTCGGAGCACCTGAGAGTGTGCCCGCAGGGAAAGTAGCTTTGAGCACATCGAGATTCGACATATTTTGCTGCAACAGGCCTTCAACGTTGGAGACGATGTGCTGGACATGCGAGTATTTCTCGATGACCATTTTCTCCGTTAATTTGACGCTGCCGGTTTGTGCGATACGGCCAATATCGTTGCGCGCTAAATCGATCAACATCACGTGTTCAGCGATTTCTTTTGGGTCAGCTAACAGTTCGACGGCGAGTTCCTCGTCGCGTTCAGGCGTGGCGCCGCGAGGGCGTGTGCCCGCCAGTGGGCGTATCGTGACTTTTTTATTGCCGTTGGAAAGCTGTTCGTTACGTACCAAAATTTCAGGTGACGCGCCGATGATGTGCATGTCGCCGAAATTATAGAAATACATATACGGCGATGGATTAATTGAGCGCAAGGCGCGATACAGCGACAGCGGCGAATCAACATAGGGTTTGCGCAAGCGTTGGCCAATTTGTACCTGCATTAAGTCGCCGGCCATAATGTATTCTTTAGCCTTTTCCACCGCTTTCAGATAATCTTCTTTGGCGAAGTCGCGCATCACTTCAGTACGAACTGAGGCTGAAGTGACGGGCACATCAACACTACGGCGCAGCATGCCACGCAAGTCTTTCAGACGCTGACGCGCTTTGCTCCAAGCTTCCGCTTGCGTTGGGTCGGCGTACACGATCAAATACAACTTGCCTGAGACGTTGTCGATAACGGCCAACTCTTCAGTCAGTAGCAGTTGAATATCAGGCAAGCCTAGATCGTCTTTTGCGGCCGTTTTCTCCAAGCGCTTTTCAACGTAACGCACCGCGTCATAACCAAAATAGCCAGCTAAGCCGCCACAAAAACGCGGTAAGCCGGGCCGGATAGCGACTTTAAAACGGGCTTGATATTCTGCGATAAAGTCGAGCGGATTGCCTTCACGCGTTTCGACGACTTGCCCATTCTTTAATACTTCGCTGTGCATGCCGCTGCAACGAATTAAGGTTGATGCGGGCAAGCCTATGAACGAATAGCGTCCAAACCGTTCACCGCCTTTGACGGATTCGAGCAAGAAGGAGTTTTTGCCGCTATTGGTCGCTTGCGCTAGTTTTAAATACAGCGTGAGCGGTGTTTCTAGATCGGCGAACGCTTCGGCGATCATGGGGATGCGGTTGTAGCCCTGCGCGGCTAGCGATTTAAATTCTATTTCTGTCATAGATGGCTTTCGACTGTCATTCGTGAAAATTTGTGCAAATTCCTGCGAATTTGAGCAAACATGACGCAATTAAAACGAAGCCAGCATTATGCAGGATTCACTTTGTTGCTTACACGAAAAACAATATTAAAAAAGGGGGAGTTAAAAACAATCAGAAGCATCGCAATGTAGAGCGCGCGCGCCTCTGCCTGGCACAATCGGGAAGATCAGGAATGCCAGCGTCGCCATAGCCAGGCCTCAAAAGTGCCTGGAATCATTGCGGGATGTTTTTTATCAAGAAACATGCGGTTGTTGAGTTTAATTGGGCGTTACGTAATGTTATTTGTCGGTGCAGGAAAATGAAGTTTCAACCAGCATTATCGCGATTTTACGCGAGCTTTAGTCGCTTTGCCGCATCCAACAAGGTGGAGACTATACCATCAGAATCTGCATTTTGTATAGATTCGCCGTGATTATAGCCATAGGGCACCAACCAGACAGGGCAGCCTGCGGCGCGCGCTGCTTGGGCATCGTTCGATGAATCCCCAATGGTCAACACTTGCTGCGGCAAAAGGCAAAAATCTGTACAAACTTGCTTTAGGGCGACCGGGTCTGGCTTTTTACGCGGGAAGGAGTCGCCGCCGTAGGTGACTTCAAAGTAAGCAGATAAGCCCTTCTTTTGCAGCAGTGGCAAAGTAAATGCCAGTGGCTTATTCGTCACACATGCCAAACGCAAATCTTGCGCGCGCAGCGCTTCAAGTCCCTCGATGACCTCGGGGTAAAGGCGGCTATGATCGCCATTGATGCTGAGGTAATGTCGTTGCTAGGCGTCGAGTGCGGCAGCAAAATGCGTTTCGACTTGCTTGGCATCGAAGTCGAGCGACAAAACCCGATGAATGAGATTCTCTGATCCCTTGCCGACAAACCGCTTCACGGTCTCGATATCAATAGGGGTGAGCGCAAATTCTGCCCGCATTGCGTTGATGGCGTATAAAAAGTCCGGCGCAGTATCGAGCATCGTGCCGTCGAGATCAATCACGATTGCTTGGATGTTTTTCAGCATGGCATTTTTAGCGCGTGGTGGCTAATTCTTTGCGCATCGCCTGTATCACTGCCGCGTAATCGGGTTTGCCAAAAATAGCGGAACCTGCGACGAAGGTATCAGCGCCAGCGGCAGCGATTTCACCTATATTGTCGACTTTCACACCGCCGTCCACTTCTAGCATGATGTCGCGACCCGATTCATCGATAAGGCGTCGCACGGTAGCAATTTTCTTGAGCGTGTGAGGGATAAACGATTGACCGCCAAAGCCCGGATTGACTGACATCAGCAAGATCAGATCAAGCTTATCCATCACGTGCTCTAAGACGTCGAGCGGCGTGGCAGGATTAAAAACCAGTCCCGCTTTGCAACCAAGATCGCGGATCAACTGCAAGCTGCGATCGATGTGTTCTGAGCCTTCAGGATGGAAGCTAATAATATTCGCGCCCGCTTTTGCAAAGTCGGGAATGATGCGATCTACTGGCTTCACCATGAGGTGGACATCGATAGGGACGCTGACATGTGGGCGTATTGCCTCGCAGACCAAGGGGCCGATCGTTAGATTAGGCACGTAGTGATTATCCATCACGTCGAAGTGGATCATATCGGCGCCCGCCGCCACGACGTTGCGAACTTCATCGCCAAGACGCGAAAAATCTGCCGAAAGGATACTGGGAGCAATGCGGAAAGTTTTCATATAAATAAAAAGAGTTGAGGCGCTAGGTTATTCCATTTCTAAAGCTATCGTGTCGTTGTTGCCTTCGCCTTGCCATGCTAAAGCACTGTCTTCGGCTCGTCGCCTAGACACAATTGATTTGGAAATGGAATTAATGAGCCTAAGCGCAAAGCTGTAATAAAAGGATGCGATATCAAAACTAGACTCCGCACATTTTACATGCCAGAGGGTGGAAAATTGATCAGTTTGGAAAGGCGGAAGCGTGACACTGGGTTTTCGGTGTATTCTCGATTTACAATTCGTCATCAAATTAGCATGAAGGAGACAGAATGAGCGCGTATCAATTTGAGATTTCGGTCGTCACGCAGTATTTGCAAGACCAATCGGAACCGGATCATGGCCAATATGTGTTCGCCTACACAATTACGATTAAAAACACAGGCACAGTGGCGGCACAATTGATTTCACGACATTGGGTAATCACCGATGCAAAAAATCAAGTGCAAGAAGTGAAGGGTTTGGGTGTGGTCGGTCATCAACCATTTTTGCAACCGGGACAAGTGTTCGAGTACAGTAGCGGAAGCTCATTGACTACACCGCAGGGCAGTATGAAAGGCGAGTATTTTTTTGTCGCCGAAGATGGTCACCGCTTTGAAGTACCGATACCTGAATTTGTCCTATCCTTGCCGCGTACTTTGCATTAGCCGCGCGGCTCGGCGGGTGGCGCAGGTGAATCTGAAGAAGCCGAAGTAGGTGTGCTAACCGACGAAGGCACGTCGATTTTTCTTGCAGGTGGCGGCACTTCTGGTTTGCGCCCCTGAAACATCGTCCACCACACAATAAAAATAAATAAGCCAAATGCCACACAGGCCTCAAGCGCTAAGAGCCACATTGTTTTTCCTTGCCTTTGATTCAACCTAGAAACGGCAGTTGACCGCTTAAAAGTTTAATTAAATTCATGTTTTTTAA
>CAYPNW010000225.1:1268-3981 GCA_964411965.1 uncultured Burkholderiaceae bacterium | reverse complement strand
TAAAAACAATGCTTATTTAAACGCGTAGCTCAAAGAACCGTAGAAGAAGCGTCCACGTGGATCTGTGTAGCTTGAATCATAGCCCGCCAAGAATGAAAATACTTGGTTAGAACGTGGTGGGTCACGGTCAAACAAGTTTTTCACACCAGCACGTAAAGTCAAACCCTTGAAGATCTTATAGCTGCCACTCAAATCCCATAGCTTGTACGCTTCAACGCGGCGTGTAGACCCGTCTTGTAAGAGGCCCTGATCACGGTAGCCGGAGTAAAAAGTCTGTTGTAAGCTCGCGCCGAAGTCGCCGAAGTCATAGTCAAACGTCAGTGTATGTCTCCAACGTTGTACCACTTGCGTATCGACAAACGCGCCAACGCTACTCACCACAGGTGCCTCTGCACTGTTTTTGGTTTTGTAATCGATGACATACGTACCATTCAACGATGCGCCTAAACGACCCCAAGAGAACTTCGGTAAGCGATAGGCAAGGTTCACATCTAAGCCTGAAGTTTCCAAAGAACCGATATTGCGCACGCGGCCGTCAACCGAGACGATCTCACCAGGGAAACCAGGCAAGGCCGGATTAGCTGGAGCACGAACCACCGCGTTCGGATTGTTTGCAGGGTCTTGGAAGTAAATCCCTTCGTTAGTGATGAGTGTGTCTTCCTTTTTGATTCTCCAGTAATCGACCGATGCCGTTAAATCACGCACTGGTTCAAGCACGATACCAGCGCTGTATTGCTTAGACGTTTCTGGTTTCAGGTTCGACGTACCGCCGCGCAAAAGGTCGGGTTGAATCCCGCAGTAGTCAGGGTTGTTAGTATTGTCGATATTGCCAATACGAATACATCCCAATGGGTCATTGTAAATCCCGCTCGCCGTGCCTATTCGAGATGGCTCTCTGATATCCGCCAAGCTTGGTGCGCGGAAGCCTTCACTGTACGAACCACGTAACACCACTTCTTTAACGGGATTCCAACGTGCACCAAATTTAGGGTTGGTTGTGCCACCGACATCGTTGTAATGGTCGTAACGCAAAGCGGCTTGTAATTCCAATGTTTTAATTACAGGAACGTTTACCTCACCATAAAATGCGTACACGTTGCGACTGCCGTCGTACGGCACCACGTCGCCTTCACCGCGTACGTCACCTGATGCAAGCAAAGCGGATGGACGGAAGTCCAACTTTTCGCGACGATATTCTGTACCCAAAGCCAAGCCTACGTTGCCGCCCGGCAGGGTCAACACTTCGCGAGAAATTTTGAAGTCAACCAAGTCGGTGGTGGCTTCCGATTTACGCACCGCACCGCGTGCCCTTGATGCTTCTAGCGCGGCAGTACCGGCTGCATTAGAAGGCCCAAACGGATTGATATTGCCTGTTGCAAAAGCTGCGTTAAAAGCGCTGCGTGTGACATAGCCGTCGATATACTTGTCATCGACTTTGCTCAGACTATGGTTGTACGCAGTGTCGTAGTCCCATCCAGCTAAGGTACCTTTGGCACCGAAGATGTAACGTTGCGTGGTCGCCTCAACTTCATTGGTACGTGGACCCGCTTCGGTCAAACGCAAGTTCACTCGCAACGGTGTTTGGTTAGTTGGAATCAATGCGGTTGGGTAGAACGGGCCAGCCAATGGATAATTCAGGTCAGTTACTGTTTGTGGGCTGATCCGATAGGTGGTTTGCGTATTGCCGTATAAAATTTCTGCAAATAGCGTGTTGTCTGCGTCAATTGCAAATTGTCCACGGACTAAACCTGAGTAGCGATCTGACTCTGGGTAAATTTGCGTTGCTTGCAAGTAGTTGTACAAGCACGCTGCAGAGCCTACGAAGCTATTCGGTTCGTAAATGGTCGCAGGAGGATTACAGGTTGGTGCGCTAGGATTTAAGCGTGGTCCAGTTGTGCGATTAGACGCAGTAGTGCGACGTACGTTTGCTGGAAACGTGTTGGAACTACTCACATCAAGATTAATATCTTCTTGGAACGGGCTACCAATCCAACGGCGTTGTGACGCGTTCAGAGGATCACTCTTTTGGTAATTGAATACACCGAACAAATTGTAACGATCGTTCGCTAAATTGCCGATGCCACCAGACAAACTCACGGTGGTTTTTCCGGCGCCGCCGTGTTGTGAATCACCGTAGTAGACTGAGGCTTCAGCGCCTTCAAAATCGCTACGAGTAATGAAGTTGATGACACCGCCAATTGCATCGGTACCGTAAATCGCCGATGCGCCATCTTTCAAGACTTCAACGCGTTGAATCGCTGCTGAGGGAATACTATTTAAATCCACACCTGATTGCGAACCAGGCGATGCGAAGTTAGCCAAGCGACGGCCGTTTAGCAAAATCAGGGTGGAAGAAACCCCGATGCCGCGCAAGTTTGCGCCGTTAAAGCCGCGTTGTGTACCTACGTCGCTAAAGCTTGCGCCGTCGGTCAAGTTAGCTGTGCTGCCTGAAATTTTCCCTAATAATTCGGCCGCTGTCGTGACGCCAGTTTTTTCAATTTGGTCACGCGTCAAAATTTGCACAGGCAGGGCCGTTTCAGCATCGATACGTTTGATCGACGAACCGGTAATTTCAACCCTTTGTATTTTGGCTGGGTCTGGTTCTGCCTGTGCGTAGGCAGCTTGGCTGGCTACGCTTAACATGGCCATTACGCTGAGCGCCGACCAAGTTGCCGCCGCCAACTTCTTTGGCGCGGGCATTTTTTGCTGTTGT
>CAYPNW010000225.1:0-1168 GCA_964411965.1 uncultured Burkholderiaceae bacterium | reverse complement strand
CTTTGCGGTCTGCGCCGCTACTGCTGCCTCTGTTTGGAAACCTTCTTTTTGCTTGAAACGCTTGCCTCAACCTTGGGTAATTTTGTCTGTGTTTCTGTGCTGTGTAAAAATTCTGAAAGCGCTTCAGTGAGTAACATGGCTTTTTCCACGTTCTTCTTGTTCGACACCATAATGTTGCTGACCAAGGCTTCGATCACCGCAATTGCAGCAGTCGAACTGCTTGGCAATACGGCGTGGGTACTTGGCGCTAACAACAAATAGTCGCCCATTTGTGCAATTGGCGAAGCCGTTGAATCAGTGATGGCGACAATGCAAGTCGCGTGGTTGCGCGCAAACTGCGTCAGTTTGATGACATCTAAAGCATAACGAGGGAAGGAAATGACGATCAACACATCTTTGTCGTTGATATTGGCTAAGTTGCCTGCAGCAACTTCGGTGCCGCCGTAAGACACAACTTCCACGACATGTGCGCAAAACGGTTGCAAATGCAGCGCTAACATACCCGCGATATGCGAACTTAAACCAAAGCCCATGATATAGACCGTGCGCGCTTTACTCAGCCGCGACACGATTTGTTGCATGACCTCTTCCGACATACCTTGACTGGCAGCTTCTGTATTGGCAGCCGCATATTGGAAGCTCACGCTGCCAGGGGAAGGGGCATTTTTTCGTGATTCGATAGTGTTACGTAGTTTTTCAACTGGTTGAAAAACCGCCTGCACCGTTTCAGCGATTTCATTGCGCAACCCAGCGTAGTTTGAAAAACCGATATCGCGTGCAAAGCGACTAATGGTGGCGGTAGAAATTTGGCACTGTGCTGCGAAATCCTCAATACCTAATGCTGTGACTTTGACCTGATTACGTAAGAGAAAATCAGCGATCCGTTTATACGACGAAGAACCATCCTGCAACATCCGCATGAGTGCCGCGCCCAAGCTTGATTGGGCAAACACTAATTCAGGCGAGGCCGATTGCATGCTTGGTGCTGTCTTTTTCATGGGTCTTGTTTGTCAGAGGATGAAAATGCGATGAGTCAACTGTAGACCTGTTCAAAATAATTTTCAATACTTATTGTCAGTTTTTTTTCAAAAAGATAGAATATGTAAAAAATCACTCATTTGAAAACAACACTTCAGGTTTGGCTTTCCTCTCGATGATTTTCATTTAA
>CAYPNW010000224.1:0-3996 GCA_964411965.1 uncultured Burkholderiaceae bacterium | reverse complement strand
GCGCAAAACGGGATGAGTTTGGTGACAATATTTCCGCAGCTTGGCTGGTGCCAAGTAAGGAAATTTGTTGCCAAAATCACCCGTTTTGCGCCGAATCCGAAGGAAAACATCATTTTCTGGACGCGCTTTGCGGACATGAACGCGATCATAGAAAATGATGTTTCGCACTTATCGAATTAATCCGCGCGTCCTTAACATACACCGTCAAAACATACACGCAACATACTGTTTACAATGTCGTCGTTCGTCATTTTGCTAAAACGCTTGAGGTAATCGACGGCGGGATCGCAAGTGCGAGCGTAATAGCTATATAAAATCACGTCGCAAGGTAGATCTGGATTCAATTCACCTTTTTTCTGCGCTTGGCTCACCAATTTCTCCAGTTGCGAATTCAACTTAAGCACTTTTCCCACGTATTTGAGATTACGGGTGAGCATTTCTCGCACAGCAGCACTGGTCGATGGCAAGAAAGGCAACCCACCCTCCAATCGCACCCGTAGCGCCCATTCCAAGAGTGCAGAGAGTTTTTCTTTTGCACTCATTTCTGCAGAAAATTGCTCGAGCTGCACGCTTGCGCCATCAATCAAGCGAATCATGGCAGCGCCAACCAACTCCTCCTTGGACTTAAAGTGTTTATACAAACTCGGTTTTGACAAACCAATCAGATTGGCGACATCATCCATGGTCATCAAGTCAAAACCTTTTGAAGCAAGCACGTTTGTTGTTGCGTCTAAGATCACGTTTTCACGCAATTGAAAGGCTTGGTCTTTGAAGTTAAGTTTGTTTAAAATACTCATTGGTTTATTTTATTACTAATTGGTAGCATTTATCTTTAATCGGTATTAATATTAGCACTGAAGTAAATAAACCCAAAACAATTTTGTCCAAAATACCAAATAATTCAATAACCATGCACGTACAAAGACAGCGTATTGCCATTGTTGGTTCCGGAATATCGGGGCTCACCGCCGCCTATTTCCTAAATAAGCAGCACGAAGTGGTGCTATATGAGGCAAATGCTTACCTTGGCGGGCATACCAACACAGTCGACATCAATGTAGATGGAAAGGCATTAGCTGTTGATACTGGTTTTTTGGTGTTCAACGACCTCACCTATCCAAATTTAATCGCTTTCTTTAACGAGCTTGGCGTCGCTAGCTACGAGAGTGACATGTCATTTGGTGTTTCTATAAATGGCGGAGCGCTTGAATGGGCTGGCACCAACCTAGACACTGTTTTTGCCCAACGAAAAAATCTACTCTCATTCTCTTTTCTTTCAATGCTGCGAGACATACTTCGCTTTAATCGATCCGCGCAACACTATTTGCATCTCGCTGAAAATACCAACTGGACGTTGCATGATCTATTAAAAAACGAGAATTACGGGGAAGCATTTAGCAACAACTACTTAGTGCCGATGGCTGCAGCGATTTGGTCGAGCTCGCCGCAGGATATTTTACAATTCCCCGCACAAACCTTCTTACGATTTTGTCTGAATCACGCCCTGTTACAAGTCAATAACCGGCCGAAATGGCGCACCGTGCAAGGCGGCGCACGGGAGTACGTCAAGAAAATCGCTGCTACCTTGCCTGACATAAGATTGAATGCACCGGTGCTTTCTGTACTGAGGTCTGGTGCAACAGTCACACTGAACACAAAGGACAGCACGGAGTGCTTTGATCACGTGATTCTCGCCACGCACGCGCCAGACACAATAAGAATACTCAGTGACATCACCGCAGAAGAAAAGCAACTTTTAGCTGCGGCGCGCTACCAAGCGAACGAGGCATATTTACACACAGATGAAAAGCTACTACCCAAAAATAAAAAAGTGTGGTCTGCTTGGAATTACTTGAGCGGCGAATCCATTGACAACAAGCAACCCGTGTGTGTTAGCTATTTATTGAATCAGCTGCAAAAACTTGATACGAACAAAGCGGTGATCGTGACTCTTAATCCAACAATGAAACCGGCTGCGGAGCATATTCTTGCGAAGTTTTCTTACGACCACCCCATATTTGACCAGTCAGCGATCGACTCGCAAAAAAATATTGCATCAATCCAGGGGATTAAAAATACTTGGTTCGCTGGCGCGTGGACCGGATACGGCTTTCACGAGGACGGACTGAAATCGGCACTACGAGTATTAAAACAATTTAACGCTGCGCCAACGTGGACTGCCATCTGACATGAACACCTCCTCACATCTGATTACTGGACAAGTGATGCATCGTAGGGTGAGGCCCATTGTCCATCTTTTTCATGCACCAGTTTTCTATCTGCGAATCAACCTCGACACCATAGAAAAATCAAATAGCTGGATCTTTGGTATCAATAAATGGCGACCACTCTCCCTTTATTTCAAAGATTACGGACCAAGAGATGGAACAAGTCTCGCAAACTGGATAAGAAAAATCTTGCGGGACAATGATATCGATTCAAAAGGCACTATTTTCCTGCAGACTTTTCCTCGCGTTTTTGGCTACGTATTTAATCCAATTAGCCTATGGTACTGCCACCATACTGACGGCAGACTTGCAAGCGTGCTTGCTGAGGTGCGTAACACTTTTGGTGAGCGTCATCTCTATCTACTGACCGATACCGAGGCCGACGCAATCTCGCCAAATAGCAAAGTTGAAGCGAGAAAAATGATGCATGTCTCACCATTTTGCGAAGTCAAAGGAAATTATCAGTTTCACTTTTTCGAAACCGATCGGTCTTCGCTTGTGAAGATTGATTATCTCGACGGTGATGCGATTTTGATTAATACCTGCCTAAGTGGAAAAAAGCTCCCTTTCACACCCAGCAATTTATTTAAAACATTGCTAAAGCAACCATTGTTAACCATTGGGGTCATTTTCAAAATTCATTGGCAGGCGCTCCTACTTTGGATAAAACGCGTGCCTTTTTTTAGACAACCCAGCTATTCGAATAAAGAATTTTCAGTTAGCCACAAGATCGCAAAGGACAATCAGAAATGAATTACACCAACAGCGCGAGCAAAGACCTAAGTAAGCAGAGCAAAAAAATTCCGACAGCTGGGCAGATTTTTTTTAGCATGCTGAGCAATCTTAAATTCGGTCACTTACAAATCATCACGCCCGATCACGAACACGTGCTGTTTGGTGATACGCATCAACCGCCTAGTGCTACGTTAAAAATCAATGACTGGCGCGCCTGCAGAAAGATGATGAGTGCTGGCGATATTGGATTTGCCGAATGTTTTGAGGCCGGTTGGGTTGAAACACCCGACTTGACTGCGCTTTTGCGGCTTGCCTCACGTAATGAAGGTAGCCTAGACAAAGCTATTTTTGGAAGTTACATCACAAGCTTGTGGTACAAGCTTAAGCACCTATTGCGCCCTAACACGCGCAAAGGTAGCAAACGTAATATTCATGCGCACTACGACATTGGAAATGCTTTCTACGAACTCTGGCTAGACAAAAGCTGGACCTATTCCAGCGCCCTCTTTCATGGCGATTACTCGATCGATTTAAAAACTGCTCAGGAAAACAAATACCAACGCATCATCGATGTACTTGCCATTCCTCAAGGAGCATCGGTTTTAGAAATTGGTTGTGGTTGGGGCGGCTTTGCTGAATATGCTGGGAGTAAAGGGATTAAAGTTCACGGCGTAACGATTTCACCTTCCCAACTAAGTATCGCGGAAAAGCGCATTCAATCTTCAAATCTAGGTGAACTTGTGCACTTAGAATTGTGTGATTATCGCGATTTGACAGGTGAATATGACTTCATCGTGTCAATAGAAATGTTCGAAGCGGTTGGCGAACAGTATTGGCCCGAATACTTCTCTGTTTTGCACCAACGCTTGCGGCCTAATGGTAAGGCAATAGTACAAAGTATCACAATCGAAGAAGCGCGATTTGAACGTTATCGCAGCAGCGCAGACTTTATTCAGCAATATATTTTCCCGGGTGGCATGCTTCCCAGCCCCGAACGTTTCTGCACCGGCGCGCAACGTCATAAATTGACTGT
>CAYPNW010000223.1:0-4003 GCA_964411965.1 uncultured Burkholderiaceae bacterium | reverse complement strand
GCGATTTTTAGTCAGTTTGGCGCAGCTTTAGCGCCAACGGAAATGATGATCCAAGTGGAAAGGCTCGCCGACGGAAATGTCACCTAGCTGCTTGGATTTTGCTACGTTTTATAGGCAGCCTCTACCGGATTTGCAAGCAGGTGGGCTCGTCAATGCTGCCCTCCACCCAAATAAGCGGCCTTCACCGCAGGATCATTTTGCAGCTTTTCTGCCGGCCCATGCACTGAAATGGTGCCGTTTTCTAAAACGTAACCATAATCTGCGACAGCCAGCGCGGCAGCCGCGAACTGCTCGACTAAGAGCATGGTGATGCCTTCTTGCTTTAAGCGCGAAATGATTTTAAAAACTTCTTCCACCAAAATAGGCGCAAGACCCATCGACGGTTCATCGAACAAGACCACATCTGGGTTCAGCATGACTGCACGCGCCATCGCCAACATCTGCTGTTCGCCACCAGACAAAGTACCGGCGAGTTGATTGCGCCGCTCTTTCAAGCGAGGGAATAATTCCATCGCACGCTCTAAATCGCCCGCGACATCTCCTTTTGGTCGGCTTCCCGTTAAGCGGGGAAACGCACCTAAAGTTAAATTATCTGTCACGGTCATTGTGGCAAACACGCGGCGGCCTTCGGGCGAATGCGCCAAGCCTAATTTGGCGATGTTGTAGGACTCCATGCCGTCCACACGTTTTCCATTTAATGAAATTTCGCCCGCGCTGGGTTTGATCATGCCGGAAATAGCGCGCATGGTCGTGGTTTTTCCCGCGCCGTTTGAACCAATCAGGGTGACAACTTTGCCTTTTGGAATGTCGATCGAAATGCCATGCAGCACTTGTACCTTACCGTAACCCGCTTCTAAATTTTTAATCTGCAACATTGGATGACCCTATCAATTCAGTATCAATTTGGTTTCAACTCGGTCTCAACTCAGCTTCAATTGATCAGCGCTCGATCAAAGTTTTTCAGCACAAAGTTATGCGGCAGAGCCGCCTAAATACGCCTCAATCACTTTTTCGTCCGCTTGCACTTTGGCAGGATCGCCTTCGGCAATTTTCTGCCCAAAGTCCAACACAGAGACGGTGTCACAAATACTCATCACCACATCCATATGATGTTCAATCAAAATCACTGTGATACCGTGATCACGAATTTTTCGGATAATGGAAATCAATTCTTTGATGTCTGGCGCGGTCAAACCTGCGGCTGGTTCATCTAATAAAAGCAACTGCGGATCTAGAGCCAAAGCACGAGCAATTTCTAACAACCTTTGTTTACCGTAGGGAAGATTGCGCGCTTCTTCATACACAAGGTCGGTCAACCCAACAAATTTCAGCAAGCTAATACCGCGAGCGATGCCTGCGGCTTCTTCTCTTTGATAGCGTGGCGTATGTATGGCGACATCAGCCAAATTACTCGCAAACGTATGGTGCAAACCAACTTGGACGTTTTGCAACGCGGTCATCTCGCCAAACAACTGAACGTTTTGAAACGTACGAGCAATGCCGGACAGTGCGATATCTGATGACGTGCGTCCAATCACAGAGCGACCCAAGAATTCGATGCTACCCGCAGTCGGCACATAAATGCCCGTAAGCACATTCATCATGGTGCTTTTGCCAGAGCCGTTTGGCCCAATCAAGCCATGAATCGTGCCTCGTTTCACGCGCAAATCGACTTGATTGATCGCTTTCAAACCACCAAATTGCATCAACACACCCGATGCAATCAAAAGCTCCTCGTCGCCCGCTTGCGCCTTATTCTTCGCCCACACTAGGCTATCTTGGTCCGCCTCATTCACTCCAGCGGCTGCCATCCCGCTGCTGGCAATGCCTACATCGCGCTTGCTCCGGAAACGCCAAAGTTGGCGCACAAACCCGACTATGCCGTCTTGCAAATAATAAACAACGAACAGAATCATCAGGCCGAAGATACTCAAACGCCAATCGGTAATCGAGGTCAGATAAAACGAAAAAATCGCTAACACCGTGGTACCGGCAACAGGAATCATCATAGCGCGCGGCGTAGTGATTTTTTTGCTCACGGCGATTGCGCCACCCACTAAAATGCCCACTGCCAAGATACAGGCAACGATGCGGAAGGTCTCTAAATCATCCAGCAATTTCGGCAGGAGCACGATGATAGCCGCCCCTAGTAAGGACCCAGAGCGGGTCTTGCGCCCACCCATAATCACTGCCAGCAAGAAAAATACCGTGAGTTCAAAATTGTAGGTATTGGGCGATATGTATTGCTCAGAATACGCATACATACAACCAGCCAAACCCGCCAAGCCAGCGCTAATTACAAACGCGAACACTTTGTAGCGATACACTGAAACACCCATACAATCCGATGCGACTGGGCTGCCTCTTAAAGCCTCAAACGCCCTTCCTATATGCGACTTCAACATTCTGTCAACGACGAGCAATGACAAACCGAGGAATGCCAGCAGTAACCAATAAAATTCTTGCTTGTTCAACTGGTGTCCAAACAGATCTGGCTTAGGAATGGTGATACCTAATGGACCTTCGGTGAGAAAGGTCATTTCATTAATCAAGATGCCAATGATGGTGCCAAAAGCTAAAGTTACCATCGCCAGATAAGGGCCAGTCACGCGCAAAGCAGGTAAGGCAAGCACTGCGCCAAAGAACGCGGTAACGCCAATACTGGCAGGAATAATGATCCACAGTGGCGCGCTGAACTTCAAGAACAACACACCAGCCGTATACGAGCCAATGCCAAATAACCCTGCGTGACCTAGAGAAACCTGTCCTGTGTAACCCACCACAATATCTAAACCGAACAGCAAGATCGCATAGATCATGATGGTTTCGACCAAGTGGATGTAATACGGGTTATGCACCGCCAATGGCAGTATCACCAAACCTAAGAGCAAAGCACATGCACTGATGAACGATTTTTGTTTCATCTCAAACCTTTTTAATCGCTGATTTACCGAACAAGCCGGCGGGTTTCATTGCAAGTACGAGTAACAACAACACCAAGCCTGGCACGTCTTTGTAGCCTGTTGAGATGTAAAAGCCCGTCGTTGTTTCCGCAATTCCAAGAATAATGCCGCCGACAATAATGCCCATGCCGCTGGTCAAACCGCCGATAATCGCCACAGCGAAGGCCTTTAAACCCAGCACGGCACCCATCGTTGCGCCGGTGAGTGTTAGCGGCGCGATCAAGGCACCAGCAAATGCCGCAGTAGCTGACGAAAGTGCATAGGAAAACGTAATCACTAGGGCTGTGTTAATGCCCATAAGTTTTGCGGCATCGCGATCATTAAACGTCGCCACTACTGCTTTCCCATAAATTGTCTTACGGTTGAAAAATTCAACGCTGAGCATCATCAATACAGCCCCGCCAACCACCAGTAATTCCATGGGTAAGACGTTCGCGCCTAAAAACTTCAAAGGTGACTCAGGCAAGGGGGAGGGAAATTTCAAATCATCTCGTCCCCAAACATTTTCAGCGACATTTTTGAAAATAATACCTAGTGCGATGGTGGACATGATCCACCCAAATTCGCTCTTAATTTTGATTGCAGGACGCACACCAATCCGCTCGACGAAGCTACCTTGCAGCATGCCGAAAACGATCACTAGCGGTAACATCAACCAGTAATTCACGCCCATATTCACCAAGGTCAAACCAACCATTGCACCCAGCATCAACGCATCACCTTGGCCAAAGTTCAAAGTATCCGAGGTTGCAAACGTCAGTTGGTAACCGAAGGCGATGACTGCGTAAATCATCCCTAAAGCGATGCCGCTGTAGATAAGTTGTAAAAAAATTTCCATAGACAAGTCCCTGCTTGAGATTAAGTGGCTATTCCATTTCCAACGAAGTCATTCCATTTCTAAATCAATCGTGTCGTTGTTACCTTCGTCTTGCCGTGCTAGAGCACTGTCTGCGACTCGTCGCCTAGACACAATTGATTTGGAAACGGAATCAGGTCACGACGTTTTACCTGCAATTGGATCATGGGTTAGGGCCAACTTT
>CAYPNW010000222.1:0-4082 GCA_964411965.1 uncultured Burkholderiaceae bacterium | reverse complement strand
GGAAGTAATACGGTGTTACGAATTTCTTATGACCGTGTTTTTTAACAGGGAGTGACGAAATCATGCATTCACTTTCGAAATTTTTCATGGCTACCGCGCTCATCTTTACGAGTCAGCTTGGATATGCGCAGGTTGTGGTTGTGGGTGCAAAAAGCCCTGCAACGACGCTTTCCAAAGATCAGGTTGCTGCTCTTTTTCTTGGAAAATCAACTCAGCTTCCAGGTGCCGGTATTCCCGTTTTGTATGACCATTTGGAGGCGGCAGAAATTCGACAACAGTTTTATACAAAAGTAACGGACAAGACACCATCGCAGGTGAAAGCAGTTTGGTCGCGTTTAGTATTTTCCGGAAAAGGTTCACCGCCAAAAGAAGTAGCAAGCAGTGCAGATGTAAAAAAGGCGGTTAATGCCAACCCTGATGCGGTTGGGTACATTGAAAAGAGCGCCGTAGATAGTTCTGTGAAGGTAGTATTTTCTGCTGATTAAACCCCGATTTTCCATTAGGCGCGCTTTCAGCGCTTTTTGGGATTGGGTGGCGCAATTTCGGTGATTTTCTCGGCTTTTCGTTGTCAATAGCTTGCTATTTGCGTTTCAATCGCATCAAAACTGCCTCGAAAAGCGCATCCGCCATCGTCACAAATCTTAATGGAACATCTGTGTTCAAAAGCCCAGACGGTATTAATCCGAACTTTTTTTAAGGGAGTTCGGATTTTTTCTTTATTGGCTTCTTAGGAAAAATTAGTGCCATAAGGTCGGCTTGTCGGGTTTTAAAACTCTTCCCAATCTTGTGACTCGTTTGTATCAGCCTTGGATTTTTCACGAGATTGTGTTTCGTTTGTCAAAGCGACCGCTTTGGATTTTGGTTTGCTTGATTGACTTAACGCTGTGCGTTGAAGATTTGGAGCCTTCTTCCTTCCGTCTCCCGAAATTCTCGACGCGGTTGGACTCATCATAGAGTTCGTCCCCGCATCTAGCTTAAAGACCTCTAAGGAGCTTGTGAGCTGGTTTGCCTGATCTTCTAATGATTCGGCTGCTGCCGCCGCTTGTTCGACCAAAGCGGAGTTTTGTTGTGTCATCTCATCCATTTGCGCAACCGCGCGACCAATCTCTTGAATGCCTGTGCTCTGTTCTTGGCTGGCAGCGGTGATTTCACTCATGATGTCACTGACTCGCTTTACCGAATCGACCACTTCCCCCATGGTTTGCCCCGCTTGGTCGACGAGTTGCGATCCAGACTGCACTTTTTCTACCGAGTCACTAATCAAGGTTTTGATCTCCTTGGCTGCGGCGGCGCTGCGCTGAGCGAGACTTCTCACTTCTGAAGCCACAACCGCGAAACCTCGACCTTGCTCCCCTGCGCGCGCAGCTTCAACCGCCGCGTTGAGTGCAAGTATGTTGGTTTGAAAAGCAATACCGTCGATGACGCTAATAATGTCGACGATTTTTTTCGACGATTGATTGATGTCATTCATAGTTGTGACAACTTGATTGACGACCTCACCGCCTCGAAGCGCCACGTTTGACGCCACATTAACCATTTGATTTGCTTGCCTTGCGTTGTCAGCGTTTTGTTTGACAGTGTCAGTCAAGGTTTCCATGGAGCTTGCCGTCTCTTCTAAACTACTTGCTTGCGACTCGGTACGTGAGGACAGATCCGTATTACCGGATGAGATTTCGGCACTGGCTATCTTGATCGTTTCGGCTGACATTTTTATGCCCGCGACCATGTTTTGCAATCGGGTTTGCATTTCTTTGAGTGCCGCCAATAGACTGTTGCTGTCACGTGAGTCGAAATCGATATGCATACTTAGGTCGCCAGCAGCGACTGCACTAGCAATTTCGCGGGCATATTCGGGCTCTCCGCCTAACTGACTCCAAATCGTGCGAACTACAAAAAAGGAAACAAGGGCGAGGGTAAAGACCACGATAACGCCCGCAAGGATGACGGTTGTCAGCACCTTTTGCACATTTTCTTCACTCTTGACGATTCCAGAGGCAAATTGTTTTTCTGCCTCTGCCAAAGAACTTGCGATATCGGACTCTAAGACTTTTAGGCCGGCCTGCATTTGTCCGATGCCAGACTGTGGGTCACCTTGATCGACGCCCATCATAATCTTTGCCACGCCCAGCGCTGCACTGCTGTAGGTTTCAAATTCTTTAGAAAGCTTTTCGGCAGTTTCCGCTTTACCTGGGATTGCCGCAATTTTTTTTATTCTATCGCGAACTTTTTTTACACTTTCGTTGACAGCCTCAATACCTTTTTTGTCCCCTTCACTAACTGCCTGTTTTAATAGTTCGACCATACCCTGCAAATCATTTTGCAGCATTTTCGTTGCATCTAAGTTCGGGTAGTCAATACGCTCTATGGTTTTAATGTCGTCAATTGCCTTATTTGAAAAATAGGCGCTGAGTGCGACTCCCAAACTAAAAATAATTGTCGAAATAATTGGTAAGGCCCAAATTCTTCTTTTGAAATTCATATCACCCTCTTAGGAGAAAAAATGACTATTCAATCAAGGCGCAACTGTTGTTTGCAAAAAATCTAGTGGTAAGGCGTATTAGCGGTAAATTGTTTCTTTTGTTCTTCTGAAACTTATTTCTAAGCGAGACGTTGAGATTAGATGTTTAATTAGATGTTTAATGATAACTTTCAAAAGTCTTCATTTGTTAACAAACTTATTCTAGTGGTTCAATGTCGGCAAAAGATAAACGACTGCTTTGACGTACGAGAAAAAGAGACATTTTTATTAAAACCTTACAATTTTTGACAATTCCCCATGCTAATCAACTGCGTTGCCTATCAAGACGGACGTAAGCTTTCCGACATTCCCGTTGCGGCGATTAGCGACTTTGTTGAGCGCAAAGACTGCTTTGTTTGGGTCGCTCTGCGTGATGCAGGTGACGATGAACTGCAGCAAATGCAGATGGAATTTGGCCTGCATGAGTTGGCGGTCGAAGACGCGAGCCACGGACATCAGCGCCCTAAGATTGAAGAGTACGGTGGTTCCTTATTCGCGGTAATACATACGGTTGAATTGATTGCTGGCGATGTGCAAGTGGGCGAGTTAAATATTTTCGTGGGCGATAACTACGTCCTTTCGGTGCGCAATCGCTGCCAGCAAAATTTCTTGGGCGTACGTGCGCGCTGCGAACGCGAGCCGCATTTGCTGAAACATGGCTCGGCCTTTGTGTTTTATGCCTTGATGGATGCGGTGGTGGATCGATACTTTCCCGTGGTGGACGCGCTTGAAGCAGAACTTGAGCTGATTGAAGAACAGATTTTTTCAAAAGGTAGCGAGCGTGCAAACATTCAGCGTTTGTACGAATTGAAGCGCAAAATCATGGTGGTCAAGCACGCGATTACGCCACTGATGGAGGCGACCAGTAAGTTATTTGGCGGCCGTGTTCCGGCACTTTGTGAAGATACGCAAGAGTACTTCCGCGACGTTTATGATCATTTGTATCGCATCAACACCTCGATCGAAACGATACGCGACACGATCAGCACGGCGATTCAGGTCAATCTCTCGATGGTCGCAATCGACGAAAGTGAAGTCAATAAACGCTTAGCGGCGTGGGCGGCGATTTTTGGTGTGGCAACAGCGTTTGCTGGCATTTGGGGCATGAACTTTAAAGCCATGCCTGAACTGGATTGGGCATACGGCTATCCGATGGCGCTTGGTCTCATGGTTGGCGTGTGCGGCTATTTGTATTATCGATTCCGCAAAACAGGATGGCTGTAAACCATTCATCAAGGTAAATGCTTAAGGAAGCGCGGGTTAGTTCGGTATCGAATAAATCCGCACGCCCTTAATGCTCCCGCAAAGCGCGGCGATATTGTATGGCTTCTGCCACGTGTGCTTGCGCGATCGTCTCAGCCCCCGCTAAATCGGCAATTGTGCGGGCAACTTTTAGCACGCGATGGTAGGCGCGAGCTGACCAATTAAGTTTCGTCATGGCGCTACGTAATAATTGTTCAGCCGCTGCATCAGGTTGGCAGTAGGTGTCAATCTCTCTGGTGTTGAGCAAATTGTTGGCTTTTGCTTGTCGCGCTAATTGCCGCTCAAACGCCTGCTCGACACG
>CAYPNW010000221.1:0-4094 GCA_964411965.1 uncultured Burkholderiaceae bacterium | reverse complement strand
GAATTTGCTGCAATGCAAGATGAGTCGGTACAATACGCACTTCATTCATCTCGGATCGGCTCGTTTTTGCCCGATTGATTCAACATGGCAGTCATTTCACTCAGTAACGCGCAGTTGGCATTTGGCCATGTTGCGCTCTTAGACCACGCAGAATTTTCCATCGAAGCGGCAGAGCGTGTTGGTTTGATTGGTCGCAATGGCACAGGCAAATCGTCATTGCTCAAAATTATTGCCGGCACATCGAAGATGGACGACGGCCTCTTGGTCATGCAGCAAGGCATTAAGATCGCCTACGTAGAGCAAGAGCCGCAATTTGATGGCGATTCACGCGTATTCGATGCGGTTGCTTCTGGCTTGGGCGAATTGCCAGCTCTGCTACAAGAGTACGAAGCACTAACCGGTCAATTTGGCGGTGATAACGACGAAGCCTTAATGGAGCGCATGCACGACATTCAAGTCATTCTTGACGCGGCAGATGCGTGGAGCCTGAACAATAAAGTGGAGACCACGCTAGACAAACTCAATTTGAGCAAAGACGCGTTAATGAACACTCTTTCAGGCGGGATGAAGAAGCGTGTCGCCTTGGCTTGCGCTTTGGTAAGCGCGCCCGACGTCTTGTTACTCGATGAGCCAACCAACCATTTGGATTTTTCTTCGATTCAATGGCTAGAAGGCTTGCTGCGCGACTTCAAAGGCAGCGTGCTGTTTATTACGCATGATCGTAGTTTCTTGGATAACGTTACGACGCGCATCATCGAACTCGATAGGGGCAAGATCACGTCTTTCCCTGGCAACTTCAGTACCTATCAAACCCGCAAAGCTGAGCAGCTCGAAAACGAAGAAGTCGAAGCAGCAAAATTTGATAAATTCTTAGCGCAAGAAGAAATCTGGATTCGTAAAGGCGTAAAAGCCCGCCGTGTGCGCGATGAAGGCCGCGTTAAGCGATTGGAACAATTACGTCTGCAACGCAGCGCTCGCCGTGAACAGCAAGGGCAAGTACGGCTAGATGTGACCACGGGTGAACGTTCAGGAAAAATCGTCGCCGAACTAGAAAATGTGTACAAGAGTTTTGGCCCGAAAGAAATCGTCAAAGACTTCTCCAGCATCATTTTGCGTGGCGATAAAATTGGCCTGATTGGTCAAAACGGCGCAGGCAAAACCACGTTGCTGAAATTGATTTTAGGCGAAGATACGGCCGACAGCGGCACCATCAAACAAGGCACCAAATTACAAATCGCGTATTTCGACCAAATGCGCACGCAATTGGATGATGAAGCCAGTCTTGCCGACACGATTTCCCCAGGTAGCGATTGGGTTGAAGTGAATGGGCAACGTAAGCATGTTATGTCTTACTTAGGTGACTTCTTGTTCGCCCCAGAACGTGCCCGATCGCCTGTCAAATCACTTTCTGGTGGTGAGCGCAACCGCCTTTTGCTGGCACGCCTATTCGCCAAGCCCGCGAACGTTCTTGTACTCGATGAACCCACGAATGATTTGGATATTGAGACATTGGAGTTGCTAGAAGAATTGCTGGAGGAATATGAAGGCACCGTTTTCTTAGTTAGCCATGATCGTACTTTCCTCGATAACGTTGTAACGCAAGTTATCGCTTCAGAAGGAGAAGGGCGCTGGAAAGAATATATTGGTGGGTATTCAGATTGGGAAAAATATCGCGCCAGCCCCGCAGCAAGTGCAAAATCAACGCCGCCAAAAGCTGACAATAAGAGCGAAAGCAAAAATGCAAGTGCCACGGCAAATTCTGCTATCGCTAAGCCGAAAAAACTTAGTTATAAAGAGCAACGCGAGTTAGACGAGCTGCCAAAATTAATCACGCAGTATGAAGCTGAACAAGCCAGCATTTCTAGCCAATTAGCATCGTCGGATTTATACAAAAACAGCAGCGCAGATGACATCAAAAAATTGAACGATCGCTTCGCGGAATTAGACGATTTGCTTCTAGTCGCGTTGGAGAAGTGGGAGCAAATCGGCGGTTAAACGAAAAACAGGTGCTTTTCTTGAGGAGAGAATTTATAAAAAAGTGGCAGTATATGGTCTTTTATTGCCATTTGCGCTTTAAATATAAGCGCTTTATTCTTATACATATCTCTGTATATGCTAATAATGGCGATGTTCAGTTTGGGTCATGATGAACATAACTTGCGCTTGATGACCCACTTGCTTCGGCAAAGTAATTGAATCGTGTCGGCGTAAAAAAGTCTTACCGCATTGGCGAAGAGTCGCAGAGTTTACAGAGAATGAAGGTTTTTCTTTGCGTTCCCTGTGCCTCGGCGGTGAGATTTCAATAGCAAGCTATTCAGTCAACGACGCTATGGAGCGTTTATTTCTCGGTTTTACGAAAGTCTTGCCAACGAAAACCAAGCGCAAAAAGCGTCGTGAAATACACCGCCATACAGGTCAAAATTATCCCGCCTAAAAACCCGCCACGCAACCAGCTCGCTTGTTGTTGAGCAATCCAGTCCACTCTCGCTGATAGTTGTAGCGCTACTAATGCCATCAAAGCAAGTGCAATGACCAGCTTGCTCAAGAAGATCAGCCAACCTTTTTTCGGTTGATAAATACCGCGTCGGCGCAAGCCCCAATACAGCAGTGCCGCATTAACACAAGCACCCAAACCAACAGACAGTGCCAAGCCCGCATGTTTGAAGAAAGGTACAAACAGTACATTCATTAATTGGGTTGCCAGCATCACACTGATGGCGATTTTTACGGGGGTGCGAATGTCTTGCTTAGCATAAAAGGCGGGCGCTAAGACCTTAATAAAAATCAAACCTGACAAGCCAACGCCATACGCCGCAACTGCTTGCGCTGTCATGTGCACCGCCTCTGCACCAAATTTACCTTGGTGAAAAAGCGTCGCAGTTAGAGCTTCCGGCAAGGTCAATAAACCCACAGCAGCAGGTAGCGCCAACAAGCAAGTGAGGCGCAAGCCCCAATCTAAGAGCGCTGAATATTCAGTGGTGTCAGACTCAAAATTCGCTTTAGCGAGGCTTGGCAATAAAACGGTGCCCAAGGCAACGCCGAGCAGAGCCGTGGGAAATTCCATCAAACGATCAGCCGATGCTAACCACGAAATACTGCCATCAGGCATATACGACGCCCAGGTAGCATTAATCAAAATACTGATTTGTGTCGCCGACACGGCGAGCACGGCTGGGCCCATTTGGCGTAATACGCGCCGCACACCGGCATCGCGCAAGGCGAAGACGGGGTTTAAACGAAAACGGGGCAACATGCCTATCTTCATTAGCGCGGGAATTTGAATTGCCATCTGTAAAAGTCCGCCGACAAAAACAGCAATCGCCAACGCATAAATCGGCTGCGCTAAGTGGGGGGCTAAAAAAAGCGCCGCGCTGATAAACGATAGATTCAGTAGAACAGGTGTAAAAGCGGGAATGCGAAACTCACGCCACGTATTGAGCACGCCACTCGCCAACGCCACGAAGGACATGAAGCCAATGTAAGGAAACATCACGCGCGTCATTTGCACTGTGATCTCAAACTTAGCTGGATTGCTGGCGAACCCGGAGGCAAACATATAAACAAAAATCGGCGCACCAGCCACACCTATCGCACACATTGCCACCAGCGCCCATGCCAAAACAGTACCCACAAGATCGACCAAATCTTTGGTCGCTTCTGCGCCTTTTTGATTCTTATACTCTGCCAAAATGGGTACAAACGCCTGCGAAAATGCGCCCTCAGCAAACAGTCGACGGAAGAAATTAGGAATACGAAACGCCGCATTAAACGCGTCAGTAAGAGCGTTTGCACCAAACGTGCTGCTAATGAGCATGTCGCGAAGGAGGCCAGTAATGCGCGACAGCATGGTCATGCCACTGATCGTGGCGAGAGTTTTAAGTAAGTTCATAGACCCGCATTATCCTTGACTGAAAGGCGCAAAGATAGGGCTAGATTCGACACCGCTTCATGCTATAATCTTGCGCTTCGCTAAGCAGTTGTAATTGCGAAAGCGCAAAGTAGGAGAGATGGATGAGTGGTTTAAGTCACACGCCTGGAAAGCGTGCGTAGGTTCATAGCCTACCGGGGGTTCGAATCCCCCTTTCTCCGCCAAA
>CAYPNW010000220.1:0-4127 GCA_964411965.1 uncultured Burkholderiaceae bacterium | reverse complement strand
CGGTTGGCGCGCCAAACTAATGCCACCAAAGTGCACCCATTTAGTTTGCTTCATCCAACCCGTTGGCAAGGCGTCCGCATCGAAATGCAAATCCGCACTGTCGTCGCCAATAAAAAAATAACTAGGTGGTTGCGTCTCATGCACGACCGCTAAAAGAGGGGCTTTATCAACGCGCTGTAAAAATCGCGAATCGAGTCCAGATGCTTGATTCGCCGTCCACAAGGCGTCGCCGAAGACATCTTTACTGATGGCACCAGCAAAGGCACTTGGCACACCCAAGTTAGCCACCGCCCGCGCAACATTCCACGTCGAACCGCCGACTAAGCTCGTCCATTGCGTTTTTTGTTGATCGCACACGATCAAATCGGTAAGTGCTTCGCCCGCGGCGATAAATTGAGGAAAATGCATAAAATCGTGGGGGTTCGTTTGCATAGTAAATATTTTTGCTTGAGACCAAATTACGTCGTGCGTTTTTTCAATGATTGTCGAGAAAATTCTTCAACCAAAATCTTTAAACGTCTCCAAATCAACTTGCACAGATTCGTCACCCGCCGACATCCAAATTTGCCCATCTTGTATCGTGCATTGCAATTGCATGCTGCGTTGGGCGAGTTTTGAAAGCGCTTGACTAGTCGCGGCGGGTACGTTTTTCACGCAGAGGTTTTTCGCGCGATCTAAGCGGCTATTGATTTGCTTCCACCAAATCGAACTGGCATGGGCGAAGCTATACACCATGACTTGCTCTGCCCGCCCGCAGGCTTTGAGCAATCGGCGATCTTCTGGTTGCCCTACTTCGCCCCAAAACAAGATGGCGTCCGTATAGTCTTTTTCCCAAAGATCGGGTTCTTCCGTGTCTGAAATGCCTTTACCGAAACTCAGGCGTTCGCTGGCGTGAATGGCAAAAGCCAAAACACGAATCATCATGCGTTCGTCGGTTTCTGAAGGGTGTCGTGCGATGGTCAGGCTGTGATCTGCATAATAGTTTCGGTCCATGTCCGAAATATTGAGTTCTGCTTTGTAGATAGTTGATTTGAGTGCCATTATTTGAAAACCACCGTCTTATGCCCGTTTAACAAAATCCGATGTTCCACGAACCACTTTACCGCGCGCGCCAACACCACACATTCCACATCGCGCCCAATTGCTGTCAGCGTATCTGGGTCCATCGCGTGATCAACGCGCTCCACATCTTGTTCAATGATCGGGCCTTCGTCTAAATCACCTGTGACGAAATGCGCTGTTGCGCCGATTAATTTCACGCCTCGGTCATGCGCTTGCGCATATGGCTTAGCGCCTTTAAAGCTGGGTAAAAATGAGTGGTGAATATTGATCGCTCGCCCTTTTAACGCATTACACATTGATGGGGAAAGTATCTGCATATAGCGGGCAAGTACTACCAATTCTGCTTGGTTGGCATCAATCACTTCCATTACGCGCTGCTCTTGCAATTGCTTCGCGGCGCTTGAAGCACCAGCCTCTAAAGGGAGGTGGTGGAAAGGAATATTGTAGCTCGCGGCCAGTTGATAAAACTCCGTGTGATTAGAAATGATGGCCTTAATGTCGACTGGCAATAAACCACTTTTAAAGCGAAACAGTAAATCATTCAGGCAGTGGCCTATTTTTGACACCATTAACACCACCCGTGGTTTATGGCGAGCATCATGCAATTGCCATTGCATTTGCCAGTGGCCTCCTAGTTCCGCAAAATCGTCGCGTAAATTGCCGTCGCTTATCGCAGTGTCTTCCAAGGCAAAGTGAACACGCATAAAAAACAATTGCGATTGCGCGTCACCGAACTGAGCGGAATCAATGATATTGCAACCATGTCCTGCAAGAAAACCGGAAACGCTATGAACGATGCCGCGACGATCTGGGCATGCGAGGGTGAGAATATATTCTGGGTGCATAATACAAACGCAAAGAGGATGGCGGAGAAAAACGTCGCGGCAACGTGAGTACCGTAGAGAAAAGTGTGCCGCGAAAGAGTGCGAGTATGCCGCAAAATAGGTCTTACTGGGTAAAATCAGGTGTCGCAGCATCCCTTCAGTCGCCAATCTAAGGCATCAGATTCACAAAAGCACGATCGTTCACATTAAGTTATAGTCTTAACGCTGCAACAACGCCCCACACGAATCAAAAAAATGGAGATAAACCAATGAGCTCAAAATATACCAACCAACAATACCGTTTGGCCGCACGCCCAATGGGAATGCCCAAGACTAGTGATTGGTCTTTCACGACTGAAGACGTGCGCGAAATTACTGACGGTGAAATCGTTGTACAAATCATCTATATCTCACTCGACCCAGCAATGCGCGGCTGGATGAACGAAGGTAAATCGTACATTCGCCCAGTTGCCATTGATGAAGTGATGCGTGCAGGTGGCATTGGTAAAGTAGTTGCGTCGAAGTCTGACAAATTCGCCGTTGGTGATTACGTCTCTGGTGGAACAGGCGTGCAGCGTTACTGGGTTGGTGCAGCAGACGATAAAACGGCAGCGTTCTATAAGGTGAACCCAAAGCTTGCTCCTTTGCCTAAATACCTGAATGCGCTAGGCATGCCTGGCATGACGGCTTACTTCGGCTTGCTCGATGTCGGTCAACCTAAAGCGGGAGAAACGGTGGTGGTTTCTGGCGCAGCGGGCGCAGTGGGACAAACTGTTGGACAAGTCGCTAAGCAAAAAGGATGTCGCGTGGTTGGCATCGCTGGCGGCAAAGATAAATGTGACTTCGTCGTGAACGAACTCGGTTTTGATGCCTGCATCGACTACAAAAATGGCTCGGTAAAAGACGGCTTGAAAGAGCACTGCCCTAACGGGGTAGACGTCTATTTTGATAATGTTGGTGGCGATATTTTGGACACCGTACTCATGCGCATCAACATGAAGGCACGTATCATTATTTGCGGTGCGATCTCGCAATACAACAATACAACGCCCGTCAAAGGCCCAGCAAATTACTTATCATTATTGGTGAATCGGGCGCGCATGGAGGGAATTGTCGTGTTTGACTACGCCAGTCGCTACGGTGATGCGGTCAAGGAAATGGGCGCGTGGATGGCACAAGGGAAGTTTCATACACGGGAAGATATCGTGCAAAACCTGGAAACTTTCCCAGAAACTTTATTGATGTTGTTTGAGGGTAAAAACTTCGGCAAGTTAATTCTGCAAGTGAGTCCAGAGTAAGGTCGCATCGCACATCCTTCATGTTTTGACGAGGATGTGCCGATCGATTGGTAGCACTAAACAAGCAACAAAAAAACGCGCTGCGAAGTCATTCTTCGGGCGCGTTTTGTTTTGCCATGTTCGCAGTGATTTTCAGCGCATCGCGCTCTGCATAACGCTGTGCCAACACAGTACAAACCATCAATTGAAGCTGATGAAAAATCATTAAAGGCAATAACACCAAACCGACCGTATGGCTGGCAAACAAGACGTTCGCCATAGGCACGCCACTCGCCAAGCTCTTCTTTGATCCGCAAAATACCACGGTAATTTGATCCTCAACACTAAAGTGCATGCGCTTGCTAGCAAATTGCGTCGCGAATATAACCACGGCGAGCATCAGCGCACTGACCAACAACAACACAATCAACATCACAATCGGCACTTGGCGCCATAAACCTTGCGTCACCGCCTCACTAAACGCGACGTAGACAACCAAGAGAATAGAACTCTGATCAACCATTTTGAGCCATTCGCGATTCCGGTCAATAAAAGCAGAAAGCAAAGGTCGCGCTAATTGCCCTGCGATAAATGGCAATAGCAACTGATAAACAATCTTCAAAATGGCATCAAGCGACGCATGGTGCGCGCTTTGCGCGGAAAACAATAAACTCACCAACAGGGGCGTTAAAAAAATACCCAGCATATTGCTGGCAGAAGCGCTACAAACCGCCGCAGAGACGTTACCTCGCGCAACAGCGGTGAATGCGATGGACGATTGCACGGTGGACGGCAACACACATAAAAACAAAATGCCCATGTAAAGATCGGGCGTCAGCACCAACAGCAAAGCGGGCTTGAGTATGAGGCCCAGTAGCGGAAAAAAAACAAAGGTAAAACCCAGCACCAGCAAGTGCAAACGCCAGTGCGTTAGCCCAGCCACCACCGCTTCACGCGACAATTT
>CAYPNW010000219.1:0-4144 GCA_964411965.1 uncultured Burkholderiaceae bacterium | reverse complement strand
GCGCTGGCATGGTCAACAATCGGAAAGGGATAATCTTGTCCTAAACGAATCTCAGCCGCAGCGAGACTCAACGGGGGGCAAAGCCACGGTGCATGAATTTCTTTCTTGTTGAGCTTCGCTAATTGCGGCAAATATCTCTTAATGAATTTTCCATCAGCATCAAATTTCTCAGATTGTGTGATCGGGTTAAAAATTCGGAAGTAGGGCTGCGCGTCGCAACCCGTTGACGCTGCCCACTGCCAGCCGCCATTATTTGCGGCGAGATCAAAATCATTCAATTTCTCTGCAAAATAGGCTTCTCCCCAACGCCAATCAATACCAAGGTCCTTCACCAAAAAGCACGCCGTCACCATGCGCAAGCGGTTGTGCATATAGCCCGTTTGGTTCAGTTGGCACATTGCGGCATCAACCAACGGATAGCCGGTCTTGCCATCACACCATGCTTGAAATAAGACATCTGCTTCAGGGCCCTGTTCCCACGCAATCGCGTCGTAGGCGGGCTTAAAAGCCGCCCCTACCACATGGGGATGATGATGCAAAATCATAAAATAAAAGTCGCGCCAAATTAATTCTGACAGCCAAACATCAATGCCCGTCGTTGGTACTGCTGACGACAAGCTGCGCAGCTGATCAAGCGCCGTGCGCACTAAATGTCGGATCGATACGGTGCCAAAGCGCAGATGCACGGACAAATAAGATGGTCCTTTAATGGCCGGAAAATTGCGCGTTTGATCGTAGCGTGACAAGCGCGGTAGAAAGTCTTCCAGCAGGCGAGCCCCCGCCGCCATACCACCGGGAATTTTTACATCAAGGTCTGCGCACGCGGGAAAGCCTATCTCCGCAAGCGTGGGCATCTTCTGCGCTGGCAGTTTGGCGAAGTGATTGGCATAAGGCTCAATCGGATAGGAGCGGCAGTAAAAATCGCCTTCCGCACCCAACAGCTTCTTTAGCCAGGCATTCTTGTAGGGCGTAAAGACAGAGAACGGGGTTCCAGCCTGTGAAAGCACTTCGGATTTTTCAAAAATCACCTGATCTTTAAAACTAAGCAGTGGTCTTGGTGCTATACGGGCGGCCACGTTGGCGTCCCGTGCAATGGCATAGGGTTCGTAGTCGTGGTTGGTAAAGACGGCGTCAATCTGTAAGCTATCCACTAGCTTAGTTAGTTCCTCTACAGCATCGCCAACAACCACCATCAGATTTCCACCTAAGGCCGCTAGTGCGGCGGACAGTTCTTTAACGCTGTCGTAAATAAACTTTACGCGCCTATCATCGTTTGGCAGGCTTGCTAAGATAGCGCTGTCAAAAACAAAAACGCAGGCGACCCAGTCGCTTTGCCTAAGCGCGTGGTACAGCGCGGCATGATCAAAACAACGCAAGTCGCGCCTAAACCAAACTAGACTGCGAGCAAAAGTTTTATCAGGAACATTAGACATAGACACAGATAGCGAAAGGATTACTGCTGAAAAAAGGAGAGGAAATTGCCAGAAAAAACACAGAGTGCAATGCCGCACAATGTGGATAAAACCCCAAAGCCGTCATTAATGGAGGTCTAAAAATGCTAAAATATTTGCATGGCAAAGCATCTCACATCTAAACAAATTCTGCAGTCTGGGCGTGCTGGCGGCGCGTCCAAATCAAGTGCAACATCATCAAACAGTGCAACAAAAGCTGACGATTCCTCGTTAATGCAAGATTCCGATGCACTCAATTTAACCGATCATTTTTTGATCGCCATGCCATCTATGCTCGACCCGATTTTTGGCGGCACGGTCATTTACATTTGTGAACATAATGCCAAAGGTGCAATGGGCTTGGTGATCAATAAACCCACGGACCTCACCCTTTCCGGCCTGTTCGACAGAATTGATTTAAAGCTGGAAATTATTCCAGGCTCGCATCCAAAGGGCAAAGACCCCGTCATGTTCGGCGGCCCCGTACAAGACGATCGTGGTTTTGTTTTGCACGCGCCAATTGGTGGTTACTCATCCACCTTAAAAGTCACAGATCAAATCGCGTTCACTACATCGCGCGATATTCTCGAAGCGGTCGCCGCTGGCGAAGCACCAGAGCGATTGCTGGTAAGCATTGGGTATGCTGGGTGGAGTGCCGGGCAATTGGAGCAAGAAATCAGCGCAAACGGGTGGCTAACCGTGGCAGCGGACATGCGTATCTTGTTTGATGTGCCGCTGGAAGAGCGCTTTTTCGAAGCCATGAAACTGCTCGGTATCGACCCCATCATGTTGTCCTCCGAAGCGGGGCACGCTTGATGTCTGCGCTGGCGGCTAATGCGTCTGGCAGCATCTTGGGTTTTGATTTTGGTTTAAAACGAATTGGCGTGGCAGTAGGCAATACCATCTTGCGACAAGCGCAGGCACTCTGCATTATTGAAGCCGCTCAAAATGACGCAAAGTTTGCACAAATCGCAGCGCTCATCAAAGAGTGGAGCCCGGTTTTGTGTGTGGTCGGTTTGCCCTTGCACCCTGACGGTGCAGCACACGAAATGACGGCGCGCTGCCAACGCTTTGCGCATCAACTAGAGGGACGTTTTGGTGTGGCGACTACTTTGGTTGATGAGCGTTATTCGTCCGCCGTGCTAAATGCGCAACACGGAGAGCGCGTCGACGACCAATCTGCCGCGCTGATTTTGCAGCAATACTTTGATCAAACCAGCTAGGGCCAGTCAATTATGAATCTGATTACCCCATCCGCGCCATCCACGCCAGCCAAGAAAACCATGCAGCCAGTGCGCAGCCGTCAAGCGCACGAGTTAGATGCGGAACAACTGTATCGAAACTTGTCTGAGCAAATTAAACAGCTTGTGCACACCAACGTCGCCACAAAAAATTTAGCTTTGGTGGGCATTCATTCGGGCGGAGCATGGTTGGCGCAACGTTTGGCGAAAGAGCTTCAGTTAAACGAACGTTTAGGCTTTATCGACGTGTCTTTCTATCGCGACGATTATGCCCAACGCGGCCTGCATCCAGACGTCAAGCCAACCCATATTCCATTCGATGTCGACCACGCCACCATCATTTTGGTGGACGACGTGCTCTACACGGGGCGCACCACGCGGGCGGCGATCAATGAATTATTTGACTACGGTCGCCCAGCGCGCATCTTGTTGGCCGCCTTAATTGATCGCGGTGGCCGCGAATTGCCAGTCGCCGCTGATTTTGTTGCCCACCGCGCCGAGTTTGACGCGAAATCCTCCATTCACCTGCATCGCGCCGCCGATGGAGTATTGACTCTCACCATCGACACCATCGAAGCTATCGACCATGCCTAATCCCCAACTTAATCAACACGGTGAACTAAAACATTTACTGACTATCGATGGTCTACCAAAAGCCATCATCAATCATATTTTGGACACGGCATCGTCTTTTGTGAGCCTTGGTGATCGGGAACTCAAAAAAGTGCCTTTGATGCGTGGCAAAAGTGTTTTCAACCTATTTTTTGAAAACTCTACTCGCACACGTACCACCTTTGAAATCGCCGCCAAACGTTTGTCTGCCGACGTGATTAATCTGAACATTGCCGCCTCCAGCACGGCAAAAGGCGAGTCCCTGCTCGATACCATTGACAACTTGGCGGCCATGCATGCCGACATGTTCGTGGTGCGCCATGCCACCTCGGGCGCGCCGTTTCTCATTGCCAAACATCTGGACGACACCAAACAGCACCACGTGCATGTGGTGAATGCGGGCGATGGCCGGCACGCGCATCCCACCCAAGGCTTGCTGGACATGTACACCATTCGTCATTACAAGAAAGACTTCACGCAATTGACGGTGGCGATTATTGGTGATGTCTTACACAGTCGCGTTGCCCGTTCCGATATTCATGCGCTCACAACATTGGGCGTGCCTGAAGTGCGCGTGATCGCGCCCGGCACACTCTTGCCCGGCGGTTTAGAGCAAATGGGTGTGCGCGTCTTCACCGATATGAACGAGGGCTTAAAAGGGGTCGACGTCATCATCATGTTGCGCCTACAAAACGAACGTATGAACGGTGCTTTGCTGCCGTCTGCGCAAGAATATTTTAAGCATTACGGCCTTACCGAAGAACGGCTGGCACTCGCCAAACCCGATGCGATTGTGATGCACCCTGGCCCAATGAACCGCGGTGTCGAGATCGATTCCGC
>CAYPNW010000218.1:0-4159 GCA_964411965.1 uncultured Burkholderiaceae bacterium | reverse complement strand
AAAAAGGCTAAGCTTTAAACACCGGAAAAATGTATAAAAAAGCGGGTTCACATGTGCAATGTGAGCCCGCTTTTTTCCAACAAGTGTGATTAGGAAGCTCTGATTAAGTTACTGCGCGACCAAATTTTGTACCTGCGACACCGGCTACCGTGCTCGCTGTACAGTCGTACAGGTGCGCTTCTCGATTCAAACTTTGGCCGCTCGCTACACTTAATCAGAGCTTCCATTATTTGGTTCTTACACGATGCCCAAATGATGGGTGCCGCTGCTGAGATCGCGGGTTTTCGCATCTTTACTACGTAATTTGATGGACAGGCGCAATTCATTGACTGAATCTGCATTGCGCAACGCATCTTCATACGTGATTAGGTCTGCCTCGTATAAATCGAACAGGGCTTTGTCAAAGGTTTGCATACCCAATTCGCCCGATTTTTTCATGATCTCTTTAATCTCGTGTACATCACCTTTGAAGATCAGATCAGAAATCAATGGTGTGTTGAGCAAAATCTCAATCGCTGCGACCCGGCCTTTTTTTACTTTAAGCGGTATCAAACGCTGGGAAATCACTGCCTTTAAGTTCAATGACAAGTCCATCAATAACTGCGCACGTCGTTCTTCTGGGAAGAAGTTGATGATGCGGTCGAGTGCTTGGTTGGCGCTGTTGGCATGCAAGGTTGCCAAGCAAAGGTGGCCGGTTTCAGCAAACGCAATGGCGAAATCCATGGTGTTGCGGTCACGAATCTCGCCAATCTGAATCACGTCAGGAGCTTGGCGCAGCGTGTTTTTCAGTGCGATACCCCAGTCTTCTGTGTCAATGCCCACTTCGCGCTGCGTGATGATGCAATTTCTGTGCGGATGCACGTATTCAATCGGATCTTCAATCGTGATGATATGGCCATAGCTATTTTCATTGCGGTGGCCAACCATGGCGGCTAAAGAGGTCGATTTACCAGAACCCGTTGCGCCCACCATGATCACGAGGCCACGCTTGGTCATTGCTACTTCTTTGAGTTGCTCTGGTAAACCTAAATCTTCAAACTTGGGAATCTCTGTGGTGATGGTACGCATGACCATTCCCACTTTTCCCTGCTGCATAAAGGCCGACACGCGGAAGCGCCCCATGCCTGCAGGGTTGATCGCAAAATTACATTCTTTGGTCGATTCAAATTCTGCCGATTGCTTATCGTTCATGATGGCACGCGCCAAATCAATCGTATGTGCCGAAGACAATGCCTGATTCGACACTGGTGTGACACGTCCGTCGATTTTGAAGGCAGGCGGAAAATCGGCAGTGATAAATAAGTCGGAACCGTTCTTGCTCAGCATGAGTCTGAGCAAATCGTTCATAAATTTGGTGGCCTGATCGCGTTCCATGATATGTCCTTCGTGATTCTGTTAAAAGTAAAACGAGTTTGTTTAGCCTGGGAAGTTCTCGGGAATCTTAGAGGCGGCGCGTGCAGTGGCAGATGAAATCACGTTACGTCTTACCAAGTCAGTTAAGTTCTGATCCAAAGTCTGCATTCCGACGTTACTACCCGTTTGAATTGCCGAATACATCTGTGCAATTTTTGATTCGCGAATCAGGTTTCGAATCGCTGGCGTACCGACCATAATTTCATGTGCCGCGACGCGCCCTGAACCGTCTTTGGTTTTCAGCAGCGTTTGCGAGATGACTGCTTGCAAAGATTCCGACAACATTGAACGCACCATTTCTTTTTCTTCTGCGGGGAACACGTCGACAATACGATCAATGGTTTTTGCGGCTGACGAGGTGTGCAAGGTGCCGAACACTAAGTGGCCGGTTTCGGCGGCCGTCAACGCCAAACGTATGGTTTCCAAGTCACGTAATTCGCCGACCAAAATCGCATCGGGGTCTTCCCGCAAGGCCGAACGTAGCGCATTGGTAAATGACATAGTGTGTGGGCCAACTTCGCGTTGGTTAATCAAACATTTTTTCGATTCATGTACGAATTCAATTGGGTCTTCAACGGTGAGGATATGACCGTATTCGTTTTCGTTGACGTGGTTGACCATAGCCGCCAAGGTTGTCGATTTGCCTGAACCCGTCGGGCCTGTTACCAAAACCAATCCACGTGCTTTTAAGGCGAAATCAGCGAAGCTTTTTGGTGCATTGAGTTGTTCTAAAGAGAGAATCTTCGAGGGAATCGTCCGCATCACCGCCGCAGCCCCCCGCTCTTGGTTGAACGCATTCACGCGAAACCGCGCAAAGCCAGGAATAGAAAACGAGAAGTCGCATTCCAGGACTTCTTCATAGGCTTTGCGCTGCGCATCGTTCATGATGTCATAGATCAGCCCATGCACATCCTTATGCTCTAAGGGCGGCAAATTAATCCGCCGCACATCGCCATGTACCCGTATCATGGGTGGTAAGCCTGAAGAGAGATGGAGATCCGAGGCGTTATTCTTGACGGAGAAAGCTAAGAGTTCAGAGATGTCCATTTATAATTCCGTAGAGAAAAAAGAAAGGCTTGGCATCGTTTCAGAAGGCAAAATCAACTGCCTCCTGTTTGATGCCGTTTGGAACGGTAGAAATTTTTTGCAGTGCTTTACTGAGCAGTTTAGGCTTGGTATTTTTGCACTAACTCCGACTTCGGCTCTAGACTCAGCACAAAGAGCCGCATAGATTGATTATGTCCTTAATATCGAATAACTTGCAAGTCGTGCGCGCTGATTTAATTGCTGCCGCCAACGCGGCAGGGCGCTTACCCGAAGAGATTAGCTTAATGGCTGTCTCCAAAACCTTTGACGAGCACGCTGTGTTAGAAGCAGCAGCGTCGGGGCAACGCATTTTTGGCGAAAATTACGTTCAAGAAGCGGTTGATAAAATTAATCGAACGCGCCTGCTTGCGCCCGATCTTCACTTAGACTGGCATTTTATTGGTCCAATTCAAAGTAATAAGACAAAATTAATCGCTGAAAATTTCTCGTGGGTGCATTCGGTGGATCGCGAAAAAATTGCGCAAAGATTATCAGAGCAACGCCTCGCAGATGCAGAGCCACTCAATATTTGCATACAAGTCAACATAAGCAAAGAAGAGAGCAAAAGCGGTGTAATGCCAGAAGATTGCCTAAGCCTGGCGGAATTTATCGTCCAACTTCCGCGCTTGGCATTGCGCGGTTTGATGGCGGTGCCGCGTGCTAGCGATGATGTTGTGGAGCAAAGACGCGCATTTCGCCAGATCAGGCAGTTGCAAGATCAGGTACAAATTGCTTTGGGAAACCGTGCTCGCTTAGATACCTTGTCGATGGGAATGAGCGGCGATATGCAAGCTGCCATTGCGGAGGGCAGCACCATGGTCAGAATAGGGAGCAATATTTTTGGAAAGCGTACGTATGCAACCGCATAATCAAATCGCCTTCATTGGTGGCGGTAATATGGCATCGGCCATCATTGCCGGACTCTTGACTCAATCATTGGAGGCAAACAAAGCTTCAGAGAGATCACCATCAATCCTTGTGATTGCTAAGAATCAAGAAACCTTGTCGCTATTGAGCGCTAAGTATGGAGTCGTCAGCAGTCAAAAGATCGATGCCGCGCTTGAACAAGCTGCAGTAATTGTGTTGGCAGTGAAGCCTCAGCAGCTAAAAGAGGTCGCCACGCAGCTTAAGCCCTATTGTAAAGAACAAGTGATCGTATCGATTGCCGCAGGAATCCGCGCGTCTGATATCTCGCGCTGGCTTGGAGGCTACGACAAAATCGTGCGTTGCATGCCAAATACCCCCGCGATGATCGGACGTGGGGTTTCTGGCCTGTTTGCTTTGCCAGGGCTTAGCGTGGCGCAACGGGCCATGGCGCAAGACTTGATGCGCGCCGTAGGCGACACTGTTTGGCTGGATGACGAAGCACAAATGGACGCCGTAACGGCCGTCTCAGGCAGTGGGCCTGCGTACGTGTTTTACTTTATTGAAGCGTTGCAGCAAGCGGGTATGGAGTTGGGCTTGAGCGAGGCGCAGGCGAAAACCTTGGCGCTAGCAACGTTTTCCGGCGCATCGCAACTCGCTGCGCAGTCCGTCGAATCCATACAAAGCTTGCGCGAGCGTGTCACCTCTAAAGGCGGCACAACCTTTGCGGCGTTGACTAGCATGAACGAAAGTGAGGTCAGTACGGCCATCATTCGTGCGGTAAAAGCGGCGGCGC
>CAYPNW010000217.1:1972-4174 GCA_964411965.1 uncultured Burkholderiaceae bacterium | reverse complement strand
TATGCAGAGGTCTCTAGAGTTGGACTTACGCAAAATTAAGTTGGCTAGGCGCGAAGCCGCAGACAGTACGACTGTACGGCAAGGCAAAGCAACAACGCCAACGTCTGTTTTGCGTAAGTCCTATAGATTACAAAGCACAAGGAAGCTTTCATGACGCGCATGCAGTTGTTTTCCCTAGTTCTACACCTACAACATGATGTAACGATATACGCCCGACGCGCCATGCGGAGGCGTTTGCTGGCGCTACAACGCCTATCAACATATGCGCTGCTTGGACTTCTCAGCGTGTTCCTCTTAAGCGCTTGCTCAAGTATTCAGCGCCCTGATTTGTCGCGACTCTATCGCGTGAATGAACGCAACCCCGACACCACACCAGTGATTTTGATACCGGGACTGTTCGGCTCCAAACTTCGCAACAAAAATACAAAGATTGAAGTGTGGCCCGGCTCAACCCGTGATGTCTTGTTTAGTAATTACAGTCATCTCGCCTTGAAATTTGACCCAGAGACCTTGCAAATCATCCCCGACGACCTCGAGGCTTATGACGTTGCCGACAAGGTGCTAGGCCAAGATATTTACGGCCCCATTATTAGCACGCTTGAAAAACATGGCGGTTATGTTCGCGGTGTACTTGGTACGCCAGTAAAAAAAGGCGAGCGTCGCTTTTACGTTTTTCCTTACGATTTTAGACAAGATAATAGTGAACATGCGCTCGCGCTAGACCGTTTGATCGACAACGTGCGACGCGATTACAACGACCCGAATTTGCGCGTCGATGTGGTTGCGCACAGCATGGGCGGTTTGGTCGCGCGTTACTATTTGCGCTATGGCACGACGGATGTCTTAAAAGGCGATAGCGAACAAGTCACCTTGTACGGCACTAACCGTGTCAGAAAAATGATTTTGCTCGGCACGCCCAACCTTGGTTCAGCCTCATCGCTGCAAGCTTTTTTAGTCGGCGAAACGGTCGGCTTTGGCCGCATGCAACCAGAAGTCTTGGCGACCATGGCAAGCGGCTATCAACTCTTTCCCCATCCCCTAGTTAACTCATTAATCGACATTAACGGCAACCCACAACACGAAGATTTGTTCGATACCAGCACATGGGAGAAGTTTGAATGGAGTATTTACGACCCGGAAGTGCAGGCACGCATCAAGAAAACTGAAAGCGGCATGTCGGATGTAAAGTTGGCCGATCTAAAGCGCTATTTTGCTTACCGCTTAGAGCGTGGGCGGCGTTTTCAGTGGGCAATGTCAACACAGGAACCCGCAACGCCGATACGCTATGTTTTGTTCGGAGGCGATTGCAGTTTGACGCCAGCGCGTTTATTGCTTGAGCAAGACGGTGCACAAATAAGAACCAGACTAGATCCCAGCAAAATTAAAAACCCTTTACCGGGTGTGCCGTATGGCGAACTCATGTTGGAACCCGGCGATGGGCGCGTCACCAAACCTTCGCTGCTTGCGCGAGAATCGTTAGATCCCAGTGAAGAAGAAAGTGAAGACAGTTTCATTCCCTTGGCCTACTGGTTTTTTCTCTGTGAAGACCATGTGCAGCTCACAGGGAATATTAATTTCCAAGACAATTTATTGAATGTTTTATTGACGCGCAACTTGCCCTGGGAATCGGCAACCCGCCCGTCGAAGACCAACCCCTAGGAAGAAAAGCTGCTGTTCGAACTAAATGAAGTAAACGCGCAGTGTCATAGACCTCTGCACAAAGTAGCGAGCGGTCGAAGTTTGGTTCGAGAAGCGCACCTGTACAACTGTACAGCGAGCACGGTATCAGGAGTCACAGGGCCAAAATTCGGCCGCGCAGTAAGTTATGCAGAGGTCTCTGTCATAGCGTTTTTCGAGAAGGCAATCTATGCAAGCACTTCGAACGATGTGGGACAAGCCGAATTGGCGCTTGTATCTTTTGCTGCCTGTACTGCATTTTCTCGCGATTGAAATCAGTTTTTATTGCGGAAAAACGGCAGAAAACGAAGTCATCATCTGGCTGCCCAATGCCCTCTTACTCACCGCTTTACTGCACTTTAACGGTCAACGCGCTTGGTTATTTGCGGGACTTACTTTCGTCACCAATGTGATTGGCAATCTACCTACTGCACCGTTAAGCCAAGCCATCTTGCTCAGCAGCGTCAATTTATTTGAAGTCAGTGCGACCTTCCTCCTCATGCGCTATGTGCGCGCATCCGCACG
>CAYPNW010000217.1:0-1872 GCA_964411965.1 uncultured Burkholderiaceae bacterium | reverse complement strand
CGCTTTGGCGTGCGTATCACTGCACTTGGCGTTGCCCTTATCTCCTTGGCTGTGTCTCGCATGGTGGCGATTGGCATAAAGCCTTTTGGCGAAATGACTTTTCATCAATCGATCATCCATACGCAAGAATTTATTTTGACGTTTTCGATTATTTGTATGGGTGCGGCGATCTTGCGCCAACAATTAAAGAGCAATGAACGAACCTTGGAAAGCAAAGTGTTAGCGCGCACTGACGATCTCAGCAGCAGTTTGAAGCAATTGAAACAAACGCAAGCAGATTTGGTGCAGTCTGAAAAACTCGCTTCGCTAGGCTCATTAGTGGCGGGGGTTGCACATGAATTGAATACGCCGATAGGCAATGCAGTCACTTGCGTTTCAGTGCTCGCGCATCGGGTTGATGCAATGAAGGAATTGTTGGCGACAAACGAAATGCGGCGCTCTGCCTTGGATGACTTTTTTAATGAGAGCAAACAAATTACGGTACTGATAGAAAAATCCGTACGTCGCGCAGTAGAGCTGATTGAAAACTTCAAGCAAATTGCCGTTGACCGCACGTCGGAAAATCAACGCCAATTTCAACTCTTAAAACTCGTCACCGACATTGCGTACATTTGGCGTCTGAATCATAAAACCAATGTATGGGATATCGACATTCAGATTGCGCCCCATATCGAATGCGATGGCTTACCCGGTGCGCTGGGACAAATTATTAACAACCTAATTCAAAATGCCGCGCTGCACGCGTTTGATGCACCTCTGCATGATGGACGTAAAGGCGTGTTGACGATACGTGCATTTGAAAAGCAAGACATGATCGAGCTACTTTTTCACGACAACGGCAAAGGCATGAGCGCCGACACCTGTGCACGGATTTTCGACCCCTTCTTTACAACCCGCTTTGGTCAAGGTGGTTCGGGCTTGGGTTTATCCATCTGCCGCAATATTGCCGTGGGTATTTTTGGTGGCTCTTTGAGCGTCACGTCGGAAGAAAATGTGGGTACGACCTTTATATTACGCTTCACGAAAAAATGGATAGGGCCCACTAACGCCAACGTTTATCAAGATTTGGTTTGAACCCAGATTTTCCATTAGGCGCGCTTACAGCGCTATTGGCAATCTGGCGGCGCATTTTCGGTCATTTTCGCTGCTCTTCGTTGCCAATAGCTCGCTATTGGCGCCTCATTCGCAACGAAACCGCCTCGAAAAGTGCATCCACCATTATCGCAAATCCTAATGGAAAATCTGGGTTAAAGAATTACAAAGCGGTTTCAATGCAAGAACGCGAAAGCAATTCGTAAAGCGGCAAGTAAGTTGATGACCACTTTTCTCAGCGCACTCTGCGCCTTCGCGGTAAAAAAAGATAACGCATTATTTTTTCTCACGCATATCGGATTCAAACAAGTTTTGTAACTCCACTTGTGCCTGCTGCGCGGATTGCATTAACGCCGCTTCATCTTGGTAAATCGCCTGCTGGCGCTTAAGTATGTCTTCATCAAATTCACGGAAAGCTTGCACCACTGTTTCTGCTTGGCTGGCCGAAAAATCTAAGTTTTGTAGCACGCCTTCGGCCATTGCCAGGCTTGAACCAAAGGTTTCGCGGTAAATCTTTTTGACGCCCGCATCCATCAACTTGTAGGCATGAAAACGATTTCGGGCACGTGCGTGAACGGGAATTTGCGGGTAATGCTGATGCAATAACTCCGCAGTTCTAATCGAGGCCTCCACGTCATCCAACGATAAGACCACAACACGGGCATTCGCCACCCCCGCCGATTGCAGTAACTCTAAATGCGAGGCGTCGCCGTAATAAATTTCACTACCAAATCGGCGCACAAAGTCGACTTGCTGCGTGCTTTTATCGAGCGCAGTGAA
>CAYPNW010000216.1:2469-4196 GCA_964411965.1 uncultured Burkholderiaceae bacterium | reverse complement strand
GTACCTTCGTAGATTTGGCATACCCGCACATCGCGGTAGATTCGTTCAACCGGAAAGTCACTCACATAGCCATAGCCGCCATGAATTTGTATCGCATCGGAGCAGACCTTTTCTGCCATTTCTGAGGCAAACAATTTCGCCATCGCGGCTTCCTTCAAACAAGGTTTGCCCGCATCTTTCAGGCTCGCCGCGTGCCAAATCAGTTGGCGCGCCGCTTCAATTTGTGTGGCCATGTCGGCCAACTTAAACTGTACGGCCTGATGTTGATAGATGGATGTGCCAAAACTGCTTCTATCTTTCGCATAGGCCAAGGCCGCTTGAAACGCGGCCCGCGCCATACCGACAGATTGCGAGGCAATGCCAATACGTCCGCCCTCCAAGCCTGACAAAGCAATCTTGTAGCCCTGCCCCTCGGCACCGATCAGATTGGCGGCGGGGATGCGGCAGTTTTCAAACAGTATTTGCGCTGTATCTGAGGAGTGCTGCCCCATTTTTTGCTCGAGGCTTGCCACGATATAGCCGGGCGTTTTAGTGGGCACCCAAAATGCGCTGATGCCTTTCTTACCCGCCGCTTTGTCGGTGACGGCCATGACGATCGCCACATCGGCATGCTTGCCGCTGGTAATAAACTGCTTAACACCGTTCAAGACATAGGTATCACCATCATGTGTGGCCGTGGTGCGCAAGTCGGACGCGTCACTTCCTGCGTGAGGCTCGGTTAAACAAAAAGCGCCCAGCATCTCGCCCTGTGCAAGCGGTCGCAGCCATTGCGCTTGTTGCGCGGGGTTGGCAAACGACATCGCGATGCTACAAACCGGACAATTATTCACGGAAATAATAGTGGACGTGCCGCCGTCCCCTGCAGCGATTTCTTCTAATACCAATGCCAAGGACAAATAATCTAAACCCGCGCCACCCAAATGATCGGGCACCGCCACACCAAACACGCCCAAGGCTGCTAACTCTTTCAGCTCTTCAGCAGGAAAGTGATGCTCCTTATCCCAGCGCGCTGCGTTCGGAATAAGCTTTTCCTGCGCATAAGCGCGCACGGCATCGCGGATCATTTCGTGTTCAGCACTCAATATCATGGTTCCCTGATCTTTCTAAAAAATGGGTGTTCTTTATTTTTGCCGCAGAGGCGCAGAGGACGCGGAGAAGAGCATTTTCTTAAAAGACTACTTGCTCTGTATTTGTTTTTCTCTGCGACCTCTGCGCCTCCGCGGTTCCAGTTTTTTACGCTACCCTTACCAACTTAACTTCGCACCGTCGTAATTGAAGAACTGCCCGTTATCGTCCCGCGTAAAGCGCGCCAAGCTTGCGCGCATGCCTGCCACACTTTGCTCTGGACTGAGGTCGGCGTTGGCACCGCCCATGTCGGTGCGCACCCAGCCCGGGTGAAACGCGACACAGACGGCTTTTTCTGCGCTGAGCGAAACGTCTTTAAGCACCGAATTCACCGCCGCCTTGCTCGCGCGGTAGAGCCAACTCGCATTACTTTCTCTTAAGCCTATCGAACCCATTCTGGACGACAACACGGCGAGCTTTCCTTGCGCCGCATCCACCATAGGCAACAAGATCGGAAGAATGCGCATGGCTGCTAAGACGTTGGTCTGCATGGTCGAATCAAACAGACTTTGTTCGGGAGCTTGTAAGCCCGATGAACGCTCCCCAATCACACCAGCATTCAAGATAGCGACATCAAGTTTTTCATCATCAAGCTGCCAACC
>CAYPNW010000216.1:0-2369 GCA_964411965.1 uncultured Burkholderiaceae bacterium | reverse complement strand
CTAAATTGGTATTGCGCTGCGCACTCTTCCGCAAACGTGCCCATAGAACGCCCTTTTTCATAGGCATCTTCTAAACCGTCGAGCATCATGTGATCGAATATTTGGCCGTGTCCGATGCGAAAACCACCGCGCGCCTTAGGGACGAGATAAGGCGCGTTCGTCATCGATTCCATACCGCCGGAAACCAAAATTTCGTTGCTGCCCGCACTAATCGCATCGAAGGCCATCATGGTGGTTTTCATCGCGGAACCGCACATTTTCGACAAGGTCACCGCCCCAGTCGAAACAGGCAAACCACCTGCCAACAAGGCTTGGCGCGCGGGTGCTTGACCTTGCCCCGCCATCAAGCAATTACCGAACAACACTTCTTCCACTAATTCTGGTTTTACTCCTGCACGTTCCACCGCCGCGCGGATTGCCACGGCACCTAATTGGCTCGCAGTGACATTACTAAAATCGCCTTGAAACGCGCCCATAGGTGTGCGTGCGGCGCCGACTATAACGATAGGGTCATTCATGCTGGTTCTCCTGAAAAAAATAATTTAAATTGTTGCTGGCATAAGAGCTTGCCCTTGGTCTTGCATTTGCCTACTCGGATGATTTAAAAAACGAATGTCCTGCGGATACGGAAAGACATCATCGACCTTGCCCGCCAAAATTCTTTGCTTACGGCTTTCCCAATACTCCGGTGTTAATAGATCCGCGTGGTATTTTAAAAAATAGTGTTTTACTTTGGCGTTGCCGAGCAAGAAAGTGCCAAACTGTTCGGGAAATACGTCGTGTTTGCCGATAGGATACCAAGGCTCGGCAGCCATCTCGTCTTCCTCATTGCGCGCCTCTGGAATCGCGCGGAACTGGCATTCGGTGATGGTTTCAATCTCATCGTAATCATAAAACACCACACGATGGTGGCGTGTTACCCCGAAGTTTTTGTACAGCATATCGCCCGGGAAAATATTTGCCCCCACCAAATCTTTGATGGCGTTGCCATATTCCAAAATACCATGTTCAATCGCCGCGTCGTCACCCCGTTGCTCAGCCTCCATGAGCCAGATATTGAGCGGTGTCATACGACGTTCTATGTACAGATGTTTAATCACTACTTCGTCGTCGCTCACTTCTAGTAAAGAAGGTGCGTAGTAACGAATTTCTGCAAGTAGCGACTCTGAAAAACGCGAGCGTGGAAACGCCACATCGGAGTACTCCAAGGTATCGGCCATACGGCCAACCCGGTCGTGGTTTTTCACTAGCAAATACTTTTCTTTGACCAGCGCCTTGGTGGTCTCTTTGGGTGGCGGAAAGCTATCTTTGATGAGCTTAAATACGTAAGGAAAAGAGGGCAAAGCAAACACCAGCATGACCAAACCGCGTATGCCAGGCGCGGTTTCTATCATGTCGGAGGAGTATTTCAGGTGATGCAAAAAGTCGCGGTAAAACAGATTCTTACCGTGCTTTTGCAAGCCCAACATCGTGTAAATTTCGCTGCGCGGTTTGCGCGGCAAAATGCTGCGCAAAAACTGTACGTAAGCGGAAGGCACTTCCATATCGATGAGGAAATACGCGCGCGTGAAGGAAAACAGAACCGTAATCTGCATGGTGTCAAACAGCACCGTGTCCAACACCAATTGCCCTCGCTTGTTGTGCATGATGGGAATCACGAATGGATATTCCCGATTGCCATTAATGCTTTTGCCGATGATATACGCCGTTTTATTTCGATAAAACAAGTTTGCCAGCACCTGAATTTGGTGATTAGGCTCAATCTTCCACTCACCAAAATTTTGCCGCATACGCTCTTCGACCAGCGTGACATCACGCTCTAAATCAACGAATGGTTTTGCCAGTTGAAAGTTGGTTACGATGCGTTTCAAAGAGAAGTGCAGACCATCTTTTTCAGGGTAGTACACGCGATAGGTGGCCGGTGTGTCATCGCGCTCAATGTACTCGGTAGAGGTGGCGGGGCGTACAAAAATAAAATCGTTATGGTAATAGTTGCGGTGCAAAAGCTTGGTGCAGACGGTATTAAAAAAAGTCTCCGCCAACTCGGGGCGTAAATGGTCGATTAACAAGCCCATGTAATGCAGCTTCACTTCGCGCCACACCTCATCGGTCAGGTCTTCTGGTTGGTACTCGTCTTCCAGTGCTTGCACGCACTCTTTCACGCGCTTGTCGTAGAAGGCGATACGTTCCCGTGCCGCGATTTGTGCTGCGCGCCAATCTGCTTGCTCAAAAAAATGTTTGGCCTGCTGACTAATCGCGCGAAACAGTCGGTAATGCTTATCAAAGCCATCCAGAATGCTGCGCGCAATATCGAACGCGATTTGCGATGACAGCAATTTGGGGAAAGCAATTTGGCTAGATTGCGGCAT
>CAYPNW010000215.1:0-4202 GCA_964411965.1 uncultured Burkholderiaceae bacterium | reverse complement strand
CCTTCGTGCACAGTCGAAAAACGCAAACGCACGCCAAGTTCGGCTTTCAAGCGCGTGTTATCGAGTCGCCTCGATTCGGACATAAACGACAACAGCATGGGCGATACCTGAGACACCAATTCGCTACGCGATAAGCGTGGCGGTCGTGCTAAGCCGTAGGCATCGGCAACGGCATCAAAGTAATCGGCCATCTTCATATTGGAGTCATCCACCGCGTGATACAGGCGATTGGGTGCGCCACGGAATATGGCTAGCCGAATGATGGTGGCTAAATCTTCTGCATGGATATGATTGGTAAACACATCCTCCGCCGCATGCAATGCGGGTGTCGATTTTTTCAAGCGGTCTATTGGTAGACGATTAGCGGCATAAATGCCAGGCACCCGTAAAATTGAAACGCAAGAATGTGTGCGCACCGCCCAATTGCGTAACAATTTTTCCGCCACAACACGTCGCTTGGCACGCGGGTTGTTTGGCTTGACGGGGCGCGTTTCGTCAAACAAGGCACCGGCGCAATCGCCGTACACGCCCGTTGTGCTCACGTACACAAGCCTGCAATGACTAGGCAAAACGGCCAGCAGGTTGCGCATACGTTGATCAGATTCACCCTCCGACTTGGGCGGGGCCAAGTGCACCACCGTGCGTGCGAGGCCTGCAAAACGCGCTAAGCTTTGTGGCTCATCAAGGTTCGCCGTGATGGGGATTGCACCTGCGGCGCGCAACTCGGCATGGCGTTGCTCTTGGCTGGTCATTGCGAAGACACGAAACTGCTTGCGCAATAATGGCAAAAGACGCATGCCTACGTCGCCGCAACCAACCACCAAAACGCGCGGTTTATAATGCTGCTGAACTCCTGAAATCATTGTTTGTCCGTTTTTTTTAATTCGAGAATTGTATGACGTTTCAAGTAACAGTATTACCCAGTGGCCGCCAATTTAGCTGTGATAACGATGAAACTGTTCTCACCGCCGCTTTACGTGCGGGGGTTGGTCTTCCTTACGGCTGCAAAAGCGGCGCTTGTGGGTCGTGTCGCGGCAAATTGATCGAAGGCACACTACAACACGGCAGCCATCAAGAAAAAGCCTTAAATAAAGAGGATGAAGCGGCGGGTGCCGCCCTATTCTGCTGTGCTACACCGCAATCAGACGTGACTATCGAAGTGCGTGAAATTGAGAGTAGCGGTGATTACCCGATAAAAAAAATGCCCAGCCGTATCGCAAAGTTAGAGAAACTTTCGCATGATGTGATGCTGATGTCATTGCAACTCCCTGCGAATGAAACGCTCAATTACCGCGCCGGTCAATACATCGAATTCATGTTGAAGGATGGCAAACGGCGCAGTTATAGCATGGCAAGTGCGCCCCATCTAGCGCAGCAAATCAGCTTGCATATACGGCACATGCCAGGTGGCATTTTTACGGATCAAGTGTTTGGCAGCATGAAAGAGCGTGACATTTTGCGTTTTGAAGGCCCGCACGGTAGTTTCTTTTTACGGGAAGATTCGGACAAGCCCATTATCTTGCTTGCCTCCGGTACGGGCTTTGCGCCGATCAAAGCCTTGGTCGAACAACTGATTTTTATTGAATCAAGCCGCCCAGTAAGCTTGTATTGGGGTGGGCGTCGTCCTGCCGACTGTTACATGCACGCGCTTTGTTCAGAATGGGCAACGAACATGCCGCACTTTAACTACGTACCGGTAATTTCTGATGCCTTGCCCGAAGACCAATGGACAGGCCGAACCGGCTTCGTACACCAAGCGGTCATCGCTGACCACCCAGACCTCTCCGCGTACCAAGTCTATGCCTGTGGTGCACCTATCGTGGTGGAATCGGCCCAACGCGATTTTGTCGCCAAATGCGGCTTACCTGCTGAGGAGTTTTACGCGGACTCATTTACTTCACAGGCGGACTTAGCACCGACGGGAATGTAAAGATGATGGGAGTATCACTAAAAATGACCCCGTTTGCGCTTAATTGATAAGCACTTAAAATTTTACTAGGATAAGTATCATCATTTTTCCAGTCACGCATATTTGCCAACAGGTTGAAAATGACAAACGCATCAGCAAAACAAATAAACTTTCGTCGCAACGCACAAAAGCAAATAAAAATGCTTTACACTACGTCCATGAAAAATTTTACTGACATGTCTTCCCCAAACATCGCCCGACGCCGTGCCTTGCACACTCGGCCTGGGAAGTCTTGCGCGTGAATTAAGCAGGTTCACACAAAAAAAACCACAGGCCATTCCTGTGGTTTTTTTTTGCTCGTTTTTCGTTTTTAGCACTACCCCAATCAACCACCCGTCATGAACCATTTTAGGAGCCCAACATGGAATTTAAGGAATACAAAGCCGATGCATTAATGTACGTCAGCGACAAGCCAGAAATCGTCTTTACGGCAGGCCAGGGCATGTGGTTGACTGATCATACTGGTAAGCGCTACCTCGATTACATGCAGGGTTGGGCGGTCAATTGTTTGGGCCATTCCCCACAATGCATTAGCGACGCACTGCTTGCACAATCGAAGAAGTTGATTAACCCGTCGCCGGGTTTTTATAACGATGTCGCCTTGGCATTTGCAAATTTACTCACCGCGCATTCTTGTTTTGATCGCGTATTTTTTGCGAGTAGCGGCGCTGAAGCCAATGAAGGCGCGATTAAATTAGCGCGTAAATGGGGTCAAAAAAACAAATCCGGCGCGTTCGAAATTATTACCTTTGATCATGGTTTCCATGGCCGTACCATCGCAACCATGTCGGCCTCAGGCAAACCCGGCTGGGATACGATTTATGCACCTCAAGTGAATGGCTTCCCCAAGGCAGATTTAAACGACATCGCTTCGGTAGAAAAACTCATCACTGCAAACACGGTCGCTGTCATGTTAGAGCCTGTGCAGGGTGAAGGCGGCGTGATTCCTGCAAGCCCCGCTTTCATGCAGGCTTTACGCGCCCTCACTAAGCAGCACAATTTGCTCTTGATTGTGGATGAAGTGCAGTCTGGCATGGGGCGCACGGGCGAACTATTTGGCTACCAATTGTCAGGCATCGAACCCGATATCATGACGCTAGCCAAAGGCATAGGCGGCGGCGTTCCCTTGGCTGCCTTGCTGTGCCGTGAAGAAGTCGCGTGCTTCGTACCAGGTGACCAAGGTGGTACCTACAGCGGCACGCCACTAATGACGGCCGTCGGTTTGGCCGTTATGCAAGAACTCATCAAGCCTGGCTTTCTCGATGCCGTGAAAGAAAAAGGCCGCTACCTAAGCGCTGCATTAATCAAATTGTCCGAAAAATATGGCTTGCAAGGCGAACGCGGTGAAGGATTGTTGCGTGCGTTGAAGCTGGGTCGCCCTATCGGCCCCAAATTGGTCACGTCCGCACTGAAGGCAGAACCGATAGGCTTGCTGCTAAACTCGCCGCGCCCTGATCTACTGCGCTTCATGCCAGCCTTGAATGTCACGCACGCAGAGATTGATCAAATGATCAGCATGCTTGATGCTCTGCTCGAGCAACATAAAGAATAGGCGCAACATGACAATCAAACATTTCTTGCAAATTGCCGATTTCACTTTGGATGAGTTCACGTATGTGATGGAAAGAGCGCGCGTCATCAAGCGCAAATTCAAACAATACGAAACCTATCATCCACTGCTCGATAGAACCTTGGTCATGGTGTTCGAAAAAAATTCCACACGCACCCGCTTATCGTTCGAAGCGGGCATGCATCAATTAGGCGGTGCGGCAATTTATTTGAATACCAAAGATAGCCAATTGGGGCGCGGCGAACCTGTGGAAGATGCGGGGCAAGTCATGTCGCGCATGTGCGACATCATTATGATCCGCACCTTTGAACAATCGATGATAGAGCGCTTTGCAGCGTATTCTCGCGTGCCTGTCATCAATGGCCTGACCAACCAGCAACACCCATGCCAAGTGTTTGCTGATGTGTTTACCTACATCGAACATCGCGGCAGCATCGCAGGAAAAAAAATCGCATGGATTGGTGACGCCAACAACATGCTGTATTCATGGCTACAAGCGGCGAAAGTATTTGGTTTTCATCTGCACGTCTCCACGCCCAAAGGTTATGAGATGGACATGAACTTAGTAACGGTCGATGCCAGCCATTACAGCCTGTTTGCAGACCCGAGCGAGGCTTGCGTTGGGGTCGATTTGGTCAACACCGATGTATGGACCAGCATGGG
>CAYPNW010000214.1:0-4239 GCA_964411965.1 uncultured Burkholderiaceae bacterium | reverse complement strand
GCAAAGTGACGCAAAGAGACGCAATGAGGCGGTAAAAAAGGCGCAGCTATTTTTGCTGGGCACCGCGTGCCCGCAATGCGCCTCTTTCCGCTGATCGATCCTAGGCTAGATTAGATCGTGCTTGCAACAGGAAAGTCGACAGCAAGTTGTGTCACGCCGTGCAAGTAGTTGCTGATGGTTTTGTCGCCAATGACCATCAAAGCATCGACTAAACCGCCCTTGGTGTAGCCCGCTGCGTAAAATGCATCGACAACAAATTTGTCAGCATGACCGCGTTTGATAGCGACATTGCGGACTAAGTTAGCCAAGGCGTCGAGTTTGGCATCGCCAATGCTTTCACCTTTGCGGATTTTTAATACTTGCTCTTCGGTGAAGCCTTGCATTTTGCCAACCACGGTGTGGGCGCTTAAGCAGTAGATGCAGTCGTTCACTTGGCTAACGACCAAGTTGATGATTTCACGTTCTTTGCCAGTCAAAGAGCTTTTCGCATTTTGCAATGTCAAATAGTTGCCCAAGGCTGTTTCTGAATGGGCGAAGCTTGCATATAAGTTAGGTACAAAACCTAAGCCTTTTTGCAAATTGTCAAAAATCGCTTGGTTGTCAGCAGATACGTCGTTACGAGTAGGTACGTTGAATGTTGTCATGATGTGAGCTCCAGTGAGTTGACACGATGATTTCGTGTTGGAGTCAGTATCGTTGCTCGCAGGGCTCTTGAAAAGACAGGTAGATCGAATAGCGCTTATTCTTAAATTGAATGGGTTGCGGCCGCCGCTTTGCCTTTACGCACCATGTTGTCGTTGTTTTGCATAATCTCCTCTATAAAGGCGGTAAAAGCGCGCGCCTTGGCGCTCACCATGCGGCCAGACGGATACACGGCCCACAGTTCTAATTGCGGTAGCTCCCAATCATTGAGCACACTAACAGCAGTGCCGTTCGCCAGTTCCGGCGCAAACATCCATTCCGACGCGATTGCAATGCCTAGATCAGCCATGACTAAGCTGCGCACACCTTCGGCAGCGCTACAGCGAATTTTGCCCGCCAAATTCAACGAGACTTCTGAAGTACCTTTACGGAAATTAAATGCTCGATTTTCCAAATTCGGCGAATACAAAACAATCGCATGGTTCAGCAGATCGGCCGGCACTTTAGGAGGGCTTGAAGTGGCAAAATAGTCGGCGCTTGCCAAGACACAGGCACGCCCAATGGCAACTTTTTTCGCCGTCATACCAGAGTCAGGAAGTTTGCCGATACGTAATGCGACGTCAACGCCCTTTTCTAAAAGATCGATATTGCTGTCGTCTAACAGAAGGTCAATCTCTAAATCAGGATTGTCATCTAAGAATTTCTGCAAGTGGCGCACGATATGTAGGCGGGCAAAGGAGACCGCTGCGGCGATGCGCAAACGTCCTTTTAAACTCGCACCAGCGCCCCTTGCGGCGGCATCGGCTTGCTCGGCTTCCGCTAAGGTGCGCCGTGCACCCTCATAATAATTTTGCCCCGCCTCAGTCGTTGTGAGCCCACGGGTTGAACGCAAAACCAAGCGTACACCGAGTCTCTCTTCTAACTCCGCAATCGCCTTCGATACCGCGGGCTGCCCCACATTGAGTTGTCGCGCCGCGCCAGAAAATGAACCTGCATCGACGACGCAGACAAAGGTTTCCATCAAATTGAGTCTATCCATGAGATCGCTTTCGCTTGTTTAGGTTGCGGCAGGTCTTCTTGTATTGATTACAGCAGGCATTTTAGGGCGATTTATTCCAATTCCACATAAGTCTTATGGTGCGATGCTGACTACTGCGCTGTTTGAAGAACAACTACAGTGCATTCATCGAAACACGATGTAGCGACAAATATACAAACAACTGCCATCGACCGAAACTGCAATGTTTAACTCAACTCTAGAAATTGTGGCGGTGTGTGATGCTTGTGAGCGAACGCAAGGGCGCAAAACATTTTTCGTCAGTGGTTATGTTTATTCAGTGTTCTTTTGCAAGACCGTAGCAGAACAAATGTTCATCGTGGAATATTTACAGGCACTAACTAATCAGTTGTATCACTCTGAACGAATTGAGAACCGATTTACCCATTCTTTATCTTTACCATCATGGAGCTTTGTATGAAAAAACTACTCGCTATTGCCGCCTTCTTTTTCGCTAGTGTTGCCCAAGCTGATGAGGCCAGCTACTTTAATAAATATGCCAATTTGAAAATGACCCGTACCGACGGTATTTTGACTGTGACCATGCACACCAATGGCGGCTCACTGATATTTGGTGCCACACCACACGAAGAATTTGTCGATGCTTTTTACCAAATTGGCCGTGACCGTGCGAATCGCGTGGTTATTTTAACGGGAGCTGGGAAAGATTGGATGAGCGGCATTGATTTTGCCTCGTTCGGTGACGTCACCGTTGCCAAAAACTGGGCAAAAACCATCGATGAGGGTACACAAATTTTAGAGAACATCGCCAACATCCATGTGCCTGTGATTTGTGCGGTGAATGGTAAAGCGTGGGTGCATACAGAATACTGCTTGATGGCGAATTACATCGTGGCGGCGGAAGATGCAACGTTTATGGATGCCCCTCATTTCGCCGGCAATATTGTCCCAGGCGACGGTATTTTCACGACCTGGTCGTATGTCGCTGGTCCTAATCGTGCTCAAGCCTTTTTACTATTACCAAAACCACTTAGCGCAAAAGAGGCCCAATCATGGGGCGTGGTAAGTGAAATCGTGCCCCAAGCGAAATTATTGGCGCGCGCCGATGAAATAGCCAAAGAGTGGAACAAAAAAGGTGAGTTGGCCTTGCGTCATACACGTCGCCATTTTATTCAACCATTGAAAGAGCGCATTGTTCGTGAAGTGGGCTATGGTCTGGCCCTCGAAGGCGACAGCGCTCAAGATTCATTCGGTAAGAAGTAATTCTATTTTTCTGCCTACAGTAAGCGGCGCGCCGTTGACAGCGCCGCTTTCAAATTAACCCAACTAAACATTTTTAATCTGAAGGAAACCCCATGTTAACCGTTTTCGCTTTTGCTACACCAAACAGCATCAAAGTCTTGATCGCCCTAGAAGAATTGGGACTTCCTTATGAATTGAAAAGCATCAACGTAAAAGCAGGGGAGCAGAAAAATCCTGAATTTTTAGCATTGAATGCAAATGGCAAAGTACCTGTTTTAGTAGAAAAGTTAAGCAACGGCGAGCAATTTGTGTTGACAGAATCTGCCGCAATACTGGTCTATTTAGCAGAAAAAAATCACGCTTTGTTGCCATCAGACGGCGCCGCTAGAGCAAGGGTTTTTGAACAGCTCTTCTTTCATGCCTCTGCGCTCAGCCCAGCGTTTGGACAATCTGGCTTCTTTAAGAAAATGGCGGCAGAAAAGATGCCAATCGCGATCGATCGTTTTCACGGTGAAGCGAATCGCACTTTGAAATTACTCGACCAAGTGCTCTCAAAACAAGCCTTCGTTTCAGGCAAGGAATTTTCAATTGCTGATATCGCCCATTTTGGCTGGATCTGGCGCAAAGCGTTTGCCGAAGTCGACTTTAGCGATGCCCCAAATGTGGCGCGTTGGTATGCTGAAGTTGAAGCACGCCCCGCAGTACTGCGCGCGATTAATCGTGCCAATGCCCTAGTACCTGCTTAAGGAAGCAAACATGAACAGCATCTTGGTGACCGGAGCATCGAAGGGAATTGGGTTGGCCGCAGCCGAGCAACTTGCCTTGCAGGGCTGGCATGTGATTGGCCTTGCGCGCCAAGCACCAAGTGCTTTTCCGGGCGAGTTTATTGCCCTTGATCTGGCAGACACGGCAGCGACGCAAAAGGTCGCTGACCGCTTGGCGGCACGTGGCAATGTGCTTGGAATTGTGAACAATGTTGGCCTAGCCAAGCACGAAACGATGGGCGCGGTGGATGTCGCAACGTTCGCCACTGTCATGGATCTAAATTTGCGCCCCGCGCTGCAATTGACGCAGGCACTGCTACCCGTAATGCGCGCCGCACGCTTTGGCCGCATCGTCAACATCACCAGCCTAGTCACGCGTGGGCTGGCATACCGTGCCAGCTATGCTGCGGCTAAAAGCGCACTAGAGAGCCTTACCCGCACCATGGCGATAGAAACGGCAGCCCAAGGCATCACCGCAAATGCCGTTGCGCCGGGGCCGACCGAGACCGAATTGTTTAGGAAAAATAACGCGCCGGGTAGTGAAGGTGAGGCCAGATATTTAGCGCAAATTCC
>CAYPNW010000213.1:0-4270 GCA_964411965.1 uncultured Burkholderiaceae bacterium | reverse complement strand
CCATTCGTGATGACGGCACTGGCACCGGTGGAAATGACGACGACACCCCAAGAGTGTTTTTAGTCAGTAGTCCTACAGTCACTGAGGGCGGGAATCTTGATTTCAACATTAGCCTAAGCAATAGCAGTACGACGCCTACAACCTTAAATGTTGCGCTAGCGAATGTCACAGCAACTCTAGGCACGGATACAGGATCGGCGCAGGTGTCGTTTGATGGTGGAACAACATTTATTCCATTTACACCTACTTTGAATGTGCCAGGTGTGGTTACAACTATATTGGTTCGGATTCCGACGATCAATGATGGGATTGTCGAACCGAATGAGACAATTACCTTAAGTGCTTCCACTCCCGCGAATGCCAGTGCGGTCGTTGGTACAGGAACGATACTCGATGGGGCTATTCCAAGCATTTCGGTGGTGGGACCTGATTCCGTTCCTGAGTCTTTTGGAAACGTGACATATACAGTCACTTTGTCGGCGGCGTCTGCTGCACCAGTTAGCGTGAATTACACGACAGTCAATGGCACCGCGATTGCTGGTCAAGATTTCAATGCTGTGTCTGGTGTCTTAACCTTTGCGCCTGGCGAAACAACTAAAACCATTATCGTTGCTGTCACGAACGATAATTTGTTTGAGGCGAATGAAGGATATCGCGTTTCATTAAGCGCGCCAGTAAACGGAACTTTAGGCACGAGCATCGCAAATACCTTAATTCTTGACGATGACACACCATCCTTCACGGTCTCGAATGTGAGCGTGGCGGAAAGTGCAGGGTTCGCGCAATTCTCAGTGGCACTAAGCAACCCTAGCACGGTAGCTACGTCATTTAACTTAGCGTTGGGTGGAGGAACAGCAACCGGCACAGGCACCGATTATGGCAGTGCAAGCGCGACCAATCTGCAAGTTTCAATCGACAATGGCGTCACTTGGACGAACGCAAGCACGGCGACGATCGCTGCTGGCAGTACTTCAGTGTTGGTACGCACACCGATCATTGACGACGCGTTGAGCGAGCCGAGTGAAACCTTCAATTTGACCGCCACCAGAGCAACGGGCACGACGAGCAATGCGTCGGCTGTGGGCATTGCGACAATTACGGACAACGATGGATTACCTGCATTGTCGATTAATGATGTCAGCGTGAATGAAGCAGCAGGTACGGCAACGTTTACCGTCACTCTTTCTGCGGCATCTGGGCAAACCGTCACGGTTAATTTCAACACTAGCAACGTCAGCGCCACGGCAGGCAGTGACTATACCGCCAACAGCGGGACGATTACCTTCGCACCTGGTGTGACCAGCCAAACGATAACAGTGGCGATCACGAACGACGCGCTGACAGAACCGACGGAGACCTTTAACGTCAACTTGGTCACGCCGATAAACGCCACCATTGCAGACAATCTTGGTGTCGGCACGATTCTCGATAACGACGCTGCGCCAGTGCTTGATCTCGATGGCAATAATTCAAGTGGTGCAACAGGCACGAATTTCACTACGACTTTCACAGAAAACGGCGCGGCTCGCCCAATTGGTGATGTCGATGTGACGATTACCGATGCTGACTCGACTAATTTAACTGGCGCAACGATCACCTTGACCAATGCGCAAGTTGGTGATGTCCTCGCGGCAGGTGCTTTGCCGGCTGGAATCATCGCTGCTATTGCAGGCAATACTGTCACCTTGACCGGTGTTGCCACGTTAGCGAGCTACCAGAGCGCAATTAGTGCAGTCACCTTTGCAAATACCACGGAGACGCCTAATACAACGCCGCGAGCAATTACCGTTACAGTGACGGACGGCAACAGCAACTCGAATACCGCCACCACCACAGTCAATGTGGTTTCTGTCAATGACATTCCAGTGGCACGTGACGACACGAATGCAGTGACAGAAGACGCCGCAGTTACAACGTTGAATGTCACAGCGGCAAACGGCGTGATTCAAAGTGGATTAGCGGCCAGCGGCCTTGATACTGATTTGGATAATAATCCCCTTACTGTCACGGCAATCAGAACTGGTGCGGAAGCGGGTACAGGCACAAGCGGCACGGTCGGTACGGCCTTGGTTGGTATCTATGGTTCCGTGACATTGAATGCCAATGGCAGCTATGTTTATGTGTTGAATAACAGCAGCGCAATCGTCCAAAATTTGGTGGCCGGCGAAGTGGTACAGGATCGATTCACTTACACCGTGAGTGATGGCAATGGTGGTACCGACCAAGCGACATTGACCATTAACGTCACGGGCGCGCAAGATCTGACATCGAACCCAATTGTCACAGTACCTGTTGGCACGGCCACTGGCTTGACGGGTGAGTACTACGGTTATAACGATATCGCAACGGATGCTACTTACCGCACCCACAGCGATGATCGCCAAGCGACGCTGCTGGGTAGTGGACCCAACACCGATTCCTTGGAAGATATCTCGTTTATTATCAATAATCGAAATACCCTTGCTGGCGGCGGCGCTATTACGGGCACGGCCAATGCGGCGGGTGCTAATGTGGCAGACGTTGGCTTCAGAGCACGTGCTTTGGATTATGGATTTAACCCCACGGTCGATTCTTCGCTCGGTTCAAACAGTAATGTCGCAAGCGGTTCAACTCTGCTGGCGCCAGATAATTCAAGTACCTCAACCACTCGTGCGTTGAGTAATTTCTTAGATCAGGATCAACCTACAGCCGTTGTACAAACAGGCGCGGGGAATACTGGCGGTACCTCGGGTCTAGGCAGGACTACCGATGCTGTTGTGCGTATCGCGGGCGAGTTCTATGTACAACCGGGTCTGTACGATTTCCGTGTGACTGCTGATGACGGCTTTAGGTTGCGCGTTGCTGGCACCACTTTGATCGAATTCGACGCCATTCAAGCGCCAACAACGCGGGTGTTTACCGGTGTTCCGCTGGGTAACTTGCAGGGTGGTTTGCAGTCGCTTGAACTGCTCTATTGGGAGCAAGGTATTAATGCCCGCTTGCGCGTCGAATACAAAGCAAGTAATGACCCAACCGGAAGCTACCAAGTTTTGTCGTTGACAAATACTGCCTTGTTTACCCAAGCCTCGGTGCCTAATATTACGAATCCCGAGATTCAAGATCTGGTCTACGACGGCGCAACTGCAACCTGGTTATTGCGCACAGGTTCACGTTTGGATGGTGACGGCGCCAACAACACCTTGACTGGTGGTGTAGGACGAGATTACCTGACGGGTGCTGGAGGTAACGACAACCTGATTGGCAACGCTGGCGCCGATACCTTGGACGGCGGCATCGGGAACGATACGCTCACTGGTGGCGCGGGCAACGACTTGTTGATCGGCGGCACGGGTACCAATACCTTGGTTGGTGGTGCGGGTGACGATATCTATCGCCTCTCAGGTACTGGCGATGCGATTACCGAAAATGCTGGTGAGGGATTCGACACGATACAACTAGATGGTAGCTACGTCGCTGGCAATGCAGGGTCGACCTATACGCTGGCCGCTAATTTGGAAAACGCGACGGCCTCCGATGGTGCGGCAATCAACTTAACAGGAAACGCATCGAATAATCGCTTAGAAGGCAATAGCGCCGCCAATACTTTAAATGGAGCTGGCGGCGACGATTATCTAATCGGTGGCGGTGCGAATGATACCTTGACTGGTGGCGCAGGTTCAGACACATTCGCCTGGCGTTTCAGTGACCGCGGCAGCGCAAATAATCCTGCTATTGATACCATCACTGATTTCAATGCGGCGACTTACAGCAATGTTGCGAACGGCGCTGGTTTGCCAACTGGTGGCGGTGATGTATTGGATCTGCGCGATTTATTGCAAGGTGAAAGTAGTTTCCGAGCCAATATTGGCAATCTCGCCAACTATATCGATGTGGAAATTTCGGGCACAAATACGATCTTGCATATTAGTAGCAGTGGCGGATTCGCGAACGGTGTCTTCAACGCCGCGGCAGAAGATCAAACGATTATTTTCCAAAACGTGAATCTTTACACGGCGACGGGTACGGCAGCAGGCCAAGAAAATACACTGTTGTTGAACTTGTTAAACCGGGGTACTTTGATTGTTGATTAAGCACGTCGTCTAAGTATTAATATCGGACGCGCTTTTTTAGGAATACCCCCAAAGTTTGTTGTCGAACTTTGGGGGGTTTTTTTGAGAAAAAGTAATATACTCGTCAAATATTTAAAAAAATATACCTAAGCGCGCTTTATTTATAGGCGTATGTAAAAAATACTAATCGTAGTATGTAAATTTGCTTCTAATTGAGACCT
>CAYPNW010000212.1:0-4290 GCA_964411965.1 uncultured Burkholderiaceae bacterium | reverse complement strand
GTTTCGATGGCGCTGATTTGCTTTTGCAATTCGGTTTCTGTTGATAAGAAAACGATAGGCACTGTGGTGTAGCGATTATTTTGCCGAATAATTTTTGCCAATTCGATGCCATTACACTCCGGCATCAGTAAATCTGTGAGCACCAAGTCTGGCTTAAAGCGTTTCATGGTTTCTAAAATTTTGGATGGATCGCTGATCGCTTCAACGTGCATGCCAGCGCTACTGAGCACGGCATCATAATAGGAGCCCAGCATTTCGTCGTCATCAACTACCAAAACGCGGAAGGCTAACACTTCGTTTTTTGAGATTTTTTCATCAATGCGCGTGCTCAAGGCGTTAAAGTCTAAGGGCTTGATAAAGTAGCCCTCGGCGCCTTGCCGAACAGCCTCCAGACGCTGTGCGAACGTGTCATTTTCCGACACATAAATGGCTGGAAAATTGGTGATCACACGTTGCGCCAATGCTTGAATGACGCGCTTTGCTGGCTCAGAATCAATATCAACCACGACGGCCTCCGGCTGGCGCACTTGAATCGCCGCGCGTAGCTCGTCAGGTTCGGAAAAAGCAATGACTTCGTGATTATGCCAACGCAAATTGACTGCCAAACGATCAGCGCAATCGGTCGCGGCTGCGAACACATAAACGAGGTTGCTGTATTTTGTCAGCTTCATTGCATCAGACACGCCTGTGCCGTCGGCAGTATCGTAGGAAGAGGGAGATTGTTTGCTCATGATGTTGTGCTCATTTTGAAATAAGAGAACTTATAAACTGGCCATTTCGCCCCAAAGCTGGCGCATGGTAAACCGAACGGGTACTTGGTCTCGATGCAGCACTTCCCTTATCGCCATGAGACTTTTTTGCGTATCGCGCTTGATCGGCATCGCCAACGGCGCGCCACGCGGACCGATCAACGCATGCACATAAGGCGTTGTGGTGGTGGCACCTTTACTAGTCACGACGCCGATCTCACCATTTTCTAAACGCACAAAGGTGCCAATCGGGTAAGTGCCAAGTTCGCGAATAAACAGCATGACCAGCATCGGATCTAAGGTGTTTTTACCACCAATTAAAATATCGCGCAGTGCCGCGTTTGGCAGCAAAGATTTGCGATAGCTGCGTGCGCAAACCCGCGCGCAATAACGATCCGCAATCGAGATAATTTTGGCGTTAGCCGGTGTCACTGCGCTGGTAGTTTTGTTTGGGTAGCCGCTGCCATCTTCGTTCTCATGATGGTGCAATACCCACGCTAACCAGTCTTCATCATCCACACCAATACCGCGCAGGATGTTGACGCTTTCCATGGGATGATTTTGAATAAATGCTTGTTCTGCAGGGCTGAGCGCTTCGCTGCGCTCTTGTAGTTTTTCTTGCTGCCGCATCATGCTGACGTTCATGGTCAACGCAGCGGCGGTTAACAAAATCATTTCGTCCGGCGATTTTTTCAGCGCGCGCGCCACCAGTAAGGCAACCACGGCGGTATCCACACAGTGGCGGCTTGCGTAGGCCTCTTCTTGATTGAGCAAGATGCAACCCAAAGCAATATCAGGGTCGAGGAAGGTGGCAACCGCCACATCTTTCGCCAACGCGATGAGGCGATTATAGGCATCAGGTTCGGTCGTGATGTTAAACGACAGCGTACGCAAGGTCGAACGCGCTTGATTGATCTTATGCACAACCGACGGGATTTCAATCGGCTTAGGGACGGGCTTTTTGTCTCGATTTGCCGCGTCGGTTTTATCCATATCGGCGAACAAGCCGCGCTCGATCAAGGTCGATACCTGATTCGCGCTTGCCACCACATAACCCTTGCGCAGCAATAGTCCGCCGTCGCTGCCATACACATCCCATTGCAGCGGTTGGCCTATGACAATATCGGAAATAGCAATGCGACGATTAGTCATGCAATCTTTTGCTCCTTATATTTTTCGCCCACTTCGATGTTATTCCATTTCTAAAGCTATCGTGTCGGTGCTACCTTCGCCTAGACGCAATTGATTTAGAAATGGAATTAATTTGCGTCTGTGCCGCCTAGCAAATTTAGTGGTTTAGCTTATGCTATCAGAAAAAATCTTCGCTACGCCAGATTTCCGCACCACATCTACAACAGCGCAAGGGCAAGCCTTTCGCCCGCAGATTGAGCATGCCTAGTAAATGTGGTGGTACGGTTTATTAATTGGCAAGATTCAATTTGAGCTGTGTTTGCGGTGGTAATGCGACTTCGCCGCACAAACAAGCAAGCAAGGCATGTAAGGCAGGTCGTGCAAAGCCGAAGGTCATCAAAGCCGGTGCGTCGATATCTAACACTTGGTAGGGGCTCCACAAAGCCACGTGTAGAGCGGGTTTCCACGTTTCTCGTACTTGTTGGGGATAGCGCGCACGCGTACTTGACACCAGAATTGGTAGACGGCCATCATCTGGCAAAGCTGCCCAATCAAAGCCTTCTGCTTGCTCAAAAGTCGTAACCTGCACATCGAATTTTGTCGCGAGTAAGTCTTGAATTTCTTGCACGCTTACGCCGCGTTCGGTCACGCCATCGCTCTGCGTATGATTGCGCATGACGAGGCGAATCTTACTAGCCAATGGGAGACACTTTACTTGCCCAAATGACGATAAACCTTGCCGCCACGCGCGCGCCATGAGGGCTTCGTCTTGTTCGCGAGTGTGATATGCACTTTGTGTGCTTGGAAAATTTTTCACTAGTAACTGTAAGCGACGCAAACTATGATCGTTATTTTCTGTGGCAATCACGCCGGAATTAATGGCTTCACACAACACCTGCCAAGTCGCCTCTTGTTCTTCGACACTCCCTAAGGCCATCACCATATCAGCGCCCGCTTGCAATGCCATGACGGCAGCCGCGCCTGCGCCAAAGTGATCGGAAATGGCCTGCATTTCCATGCTGTCAGTGATGACCACACCATCGTAGCCCCAAGCGTCACGCAAAATGTCTTGCAAGATTGTTCGCGACAAAGTGGCGGGCAAGTCTGGATCAAGCTGCGGATACACGATGTGTGCCGTCATCATGGCAGGCGCAAACGCGGCGCATTGTTGGAAGGGCAAAAACTCTTGCCGTTCTAATTCTTGCCGTGATTTATTCACGACCGGCAGAGCGCGATGTGAATCAACACGCGTATCGCCGTGCCCAGGAAAGTGTTTCAAGCAAGTGGCTACGCCTTCTCGCAAACTTGCTTGCATCCACGCATTGGCTAAGACAGCGACCTGCGATGGGTCGTCGCCAAATGCGCGTTCGGCAATGACTGGATTATGGGGATTGGAATTGACATCTAACACTGGCGCAAAATTCCAGTTAAATCCCAAGGCCTTAATGGCGCGCGCCACGGCGGCACCCACATCGCTGCAAAGTGCGGAGTCGTTTGCGGCCCCCAAGCACATGGCCGATGGTGCCTCAGGTAGCCAAGTGGTGCGCATGACTGCGCCGCCTTCTTGGTCTATCGCAATCAACGCCGCTGGCCCCAATACTTCCTGCAAGTCGGCAATCAGGCGCCGTAATTGTGCTTCGTCGCGCATGTTTTGGCGAAATAAACACACGGCGCGAATGTGGTGCGCCGTTAAAAATGCACGTGTCTCATTGGTCAACGTATCACCAAAAATACGCACCATCATGCACTGCCCTGCCCGCTCGCTGGCATTCATGGATTTGTGGAACATCGTCTCAGCAGCTTGTGCGTGCATGGGAAATTTTCGTCTTCTTCGGCTATTGGTAATGCAAAATTGTGTCGGTTCAAACCATCTTTTACAAGGAAAAAACCTATACTCCCCATAAAACCTTGTTTTTATATCTGCTTGCGCCTCAAATTAAGGCGTACTCAGAAAATACCGTAATGGGTATATTTGAGTTAGCTAAAAGACCCAAACCACGGCGTGAGAAACTTTTCACAAATGCAGATCGATTTTTTCACCCTCAACAAACACTTCCAGCAATTGCAAATCACGGCTCATGACGACCACATCTGCATACGCTCCGAGCGCAAGTCGTCCACGTTCAGGCAATCCTAAATAATCAGCGGGAAAAGTCGCAACGCGGCGCACGGCGTCATCAATTTCTAAGCCTATCGAGACTAAATTGCGTAACGCCTGATCCATGGTCAAGGTGCTGCCCGCCAACGTGCCGTCTTTCAAGCGAACGCCCCCCATACATTTATGTACTACTTGGCGGCCTAATAAATAATCGCCATCGGGCATACCGGACGCCGCCGTGGAATCGGTCACGCAATACAGTTTGGGAATCGCGCGCAAGGCCGTCATGATGGCACCCGGGTGCACGTGTTG
>CAYPNW010000211.1:0-4301 GCA_964411965.1 uncultured Burkholderiaceae bacterium | reverse complement strand
AACACAAAAATCGGGGAGTATCCAAAAAACTAGGCTTACTTCTTCTCATCGCGTAACTCGCGACGGAGGATTTTACCCACATTAGTTTTTGGCAGTTCCGTTCTAAATTCAATAAACTTCGGCTTTTTGTAGGCGGTGAATTGCTGTTTGCAATAATCCATTAACTGCTCCACCGTTAATGTCGGGTCCTTACGAACCACAAACAATTTCACCGCTTCACCAGAGTTCGCGTCTGGCACGCCGATGCAGGCACACTCCAACACGCCTGGGTGCATTGCCACCACACCTTCGATTTCGTTTGGATAGACATTGAAGCCCGACACCAAAATCATGTCTTTTTTGCGGTCAACAATTTTCGTAAAACCGCGTTCGTCCATGATGCCAATATCGCCTGATTTAAAGAAGCCATCGGGCGTCATCACATTGGCTGTTTCGTCAGGCCGATTCCAGTAACCCACCATGACTTGCGGGCCGCGAATGGCAATTTCACCTGCAGTGCCAAGCGGTACTTCCTTGCCGTCATCATCGAGGATTTTGATTTCAGTGGAGGGAATAGGTAAGCCGATGGAACCCGTGAACTCTTTGGTGTTCGGCAAGTTTGCGGTCGCCACAGGTGAGGTCTCGGACAAGCCATAGCCTTCGGCAATGGCGCATCCGGTTGTCTTTAACCATTTATCCGCCACCGCTTGTTGTACGGCCATACCGCCGCCGCTGCAAATTTGGAAGCCGGAGAAATCAAGGCTGGCGAATTCAGGATTGTTTAACAAACCGTTGTACAGCGTATTCACGGCAGGGAAAACATTCACACGATAATTTTTAAGTTCTTTAATAAACCCAGGAATATCGCGTGGGTTTGGAATTAAAAGATTCATCGCACCGATGCGCGTACCCAGCAAACTGCAGACTGTGAGGGCAAAGATATGGTAAAGGGGTAGTGCGCAGACAAAGATTTTTTGTTCTGCCGCGCCGCTAAAACCTTCCTTGGAACCTAGCCAAGCATCATTTTGCAAAATATTGGCGATGATATTTTTGTGCGAGAGAGTTGCACCTTTTGAGACGCCCGTTGTACCACCCGTGTATTGCAAAAACGCGATATCGTTGTGACCCAAGCTTGCGGGTTGAAACGAGGCACCACTGGCTTCGCTCATCATTTTTTTGTAGCTAATTGCATTCGGCAGCGAGAATGCCGGTACCAATTTTTTCACATTGCGAACCACGAAGTTCACAATCAATCCTTTAAAGCCGAGCAAGTCGCCCATCGTTGCCACGACAACGTGTTTCACTGGCGTTTTGGGAAGCACTTGTTCCAAAGTGGTTGCGAAATTTTCGAGAATGAAAATCGCCTCAGCGCCGGAATCTTTTAACTGGTGCTCCAATTCCCTTGGTGTGTACAAAGGGTTCACATTGACGACGGTGTAACCTGCACGCAAAATCGCCGCCATAACGACGGGGTATTGCAAAACGTTCGGCATCATGATGGCCACGCGAGCGCCTTTTTTCAGCCCTTTGCTTTGCAACCATCCACCGACTTGCTTAGAAAATGTATCGAGTTGCCCGTAAGTGAGCGTTTTACCCATACAGGCATAGGCGTCGCGTGCGGCAAATTTCTTGAAAGATTCTTCCAACATTTGCACTAATGATTGGTATTGATTAAAGTCGATTTCTGCTGGAATGCTAGCGGGGTATGATTTTAGCCAAAACTTATCCATTTTTTATCCTTGTCTCTAGTCGTTATTCTTTCTTGCGAAGGGAAGATTCGCTTGGTTTCGTCGAATTTACATCGAGCGAAATTGCAACGCGATGGGATATACGATACACGATGATGCCGTGCGATGCCATCGAGAAAATCGAACTTGGCATCAGTTTTCGTCTCTTGTTGTTGCGATACAGCTTGTTTGCATTGCTTTTAGATTTTTGTATAGATATTTTTGCCGACTTTTTTGCAGCGCATCATTCCAACTCACATTTCTTAGGCGTTTCTTTCAATGAATGCGCTGTGTTTGACTTTCTCAACTTGCACCAGCAGATCATAGAAGGTTGGCCCTCGCCCCATATCGGTAAGCGCTTGACCGGTTACTTCGTTGGCGTTCTTCTTGTCCAATCCATATTTTTTCCACCAAACCGATAATGCGACGACGAGACCTTGCTTGGCTTTATCGGTTATGCGAGCAACAGCCTCAAATGAACCGCGCTCGTTAAAAATGCGCACGACATCACCGGCAACGATACCGCGCTCACGTGCATCTTCAGGATGAATGTCTAAATGGGGCTGGCCTTCCGTATCGCGCAAACTTTTGACATTGACGAAGGTGGAGTTCAAAAAATTCCGGGCTGGTGGAGAAATCATCGCCAAAGGATATTTCTTTGCAAGTTGTGGATTGGTGGCGCGTGACTCACGCGGTGGAATATATGCTGGCAGTGGGTCTAAGCCAGCGTCCAGCATGCTTCGGCTATAAAACTCACACTGACCAGAAGGGGTAAAAAAATTTCCTTGCGCGAACGGCGCCTCGGGGACTTTAAGTTTGCTCCAACCCATTTTTTTCAACAAAGACCAATCAAAATGCATCGCTCGCTCATCACTTGCTCTGAAGGCTTTTGCTGCAATCTCATCGTCCGATTCTTGAAAACAAGCGTCATCGAAACCCATTCCTTGCGCTAGCAAGCGGAAAATTTCTGTATTGGGTTTCGCTTCGCCTAGCGGTGCGATGGCTTGGTTGTTCGCCATCATATACAGATGACCGTAGGCATTATGTATGTCGACGTGTTCAAGCTGCGTGGTCGCTGGCAGGATGATATCGGCATAATCAGCCGTGTCGGTTTGAAAGTGCTCCAACACCACCGTGTACAAATCATCGCGCGCAAATCCTTGTGCGACTTTGCCCGATTCAGGTGCAATTGCCACGGGATTGGAGTTGTAAACGACGAGCGCTTCGATTTTCGGGCCAAATTCGGCGGAACTTGGGCGCAATAAATCGTCACCTATAGTGCTCATGTTGACGATTCTGCGCGCCGCACCGTTAGGGAATAAATCTGGTCGTTGCAAAGCGTCTAGGTCTTTTGGAAAAGAACCAGAAATGGAAAGTTGTATGCCGCCAGCGGGATAGCGCCATGCCCCAACTAATGCCGGAAGGCAGGCAATATTGCGTACTGCCATGCCACCACCTGCGACCCGCTGCATACCGTAATTAATACGGATAAAGCTTGCTTCACCGCGGTTAGCGCAGTTCGCATAGTCTTTCGCTAATCCGATGACTTCGGCTGCAGTAATGCCGCAAATGTCTGCGACCTTTGTCGGCGTCCATTCAGCGACACGCTGCTTTAGTGCATCAAACCCCAAGGTGTAGCGCGCAATATAGTCGTGATCTAAATCGTTTTCTTTGATCAGTAGATGCATCAACCCCAACGCCAACGCACTATCGGTGCCTGGGTTGAGTGCGATATGTTGGTGGCATTTCTCTGCCGTTAACGAGCGATAGGGATCAATCGCAATCAATTTCGCGCCTTGGCGTTTGGCTTCCTGAATGCGCATCCATAGGTGCAGCCCAGAAGCAATTGGATTGCCACCCCAAATGATAATCAGCTTGGCGTTTTGAACTTGCTCGGTATCCGTTCCAACGGCAGAGCCCAAAGTATATTTATAGCCTGCTAAACCCGCCGTTGCGCATATAGTTTGATCGAGCGACGACGCCCCAAGCTTGTTAAAGAAGCGCTGCGCCATGCTCTCGCCTTGCACTAAACCCATGGTCCCCGCATAACTGTAGGGCAGGATCGCCAATGGGTTGATTTCTGCGATTCCTTTTAGCTTACTCGTGATTTCTTTAATCGCTTGAGTCCAGCTTATGGGAATAAATTTTCCTTCGCCTTTCTTCCCTATACGCTTAAGTGGCGTAAGCAAACGCTCTGAGTGGTAGGTACGCTCCGTATAGCGCGCAACCTTGGTGCATAGAGCACCAGCCGTTGTAGGGTGGTCGGGGTCACCGCGCACCTCCATTGCGACACCATTTTCCACCGTCACTAACATGGCACAAGTATCAGGACAATCATGCGGACAAACCGTTTTAATAATGGACTTGGTCATTTTGAATTGGGAGAGGTGTTTGGAAGGAGTGAGTGTATCAAACTTGGGTTGGAAGTCTTGTTTGAAAAGGCTTCAGAACATGAGTTACCCGATATGTACATTGCTGATTGCTCGGACATCCTTGGAGAAAGCGAATCCAACAAAAGTTACTAGTCTTGAGCCTTGCTCGCGAAAGCCGCAGGCCAATTCAGATCGGTGTCTGAACGGTATTTCAAGCTGAACT
>CAYPNW010000210.1:2647-4303 GCA_964411965.1 uncultured Burkholderiaceae bacterium | reverse complement strand
CGGTAGCCGGTGTCGCAGGTACAAAATTTGGCCGCGCAGTAACTTAATCAGAGCTGCCTTAGTAAGACTTACGAAAAATTGCCCCAACGTTGTTGCGCGGCCTTGTCGGACAGAAGGACTTCCTTCGGCAGCGCTCCTTGCTGGAACAATTTTGCGTAAGTCCTATAAGAAAGTCCGCTTATTTATAGTCAAACCGATTCCATAAAGAAATTAGTTTTAATTTGATAACGAAAAGCAATTTTTTCCTTGCCAGTTCTTCGTAATTCAACGCAAAATGCGCTTTCGCTTTATTTACTCACGGGCTTCACTGAACATCTTGATGAAAATTCATGGCGAATAAGTTGCTCTTATTAAATGGCCCCAATCTTAATTTGTTGGGACAACGTGAACCAAGTGTTTATGGCTCAGATACCTTGGCGGACATTGAAAAGCGTGCGCAGGAACAGGCAGCCAGCGCAAATGTGGTGCTTACCTGCTTCCAGAGCAACCATGAAGGCGCCTTGATTGATCGCATACACGCAGCGAAACGCGAAGGGGTTGATGCGATTATCATTAATCCGGGCGGTCTTACGCATACCAGCGTCGTACTGCGCGATGCATTTTCAGGTGTGGAAATACCGTTTATTGAGGTTCACATCTCCAATGTGCATAAACGGGAAGCATTTCGGCACCACTCCTATTTGTCGGGCATCGCGGCGGGCGTGCTGTGCGGCTTTGGCACAGATGGTTATCGACTAGCCATTGACTTCGCTATCAAAAATCTTTAAATTCTCGCATCTACGTGCAAATGCGCTTTATTAACGACTAATGCCGTTTATTGGCTTATAATTGCTGCCACTATTTAATAATTAAACTGAGATCAACCGACACTCAGATGCATCTTCCAAGGGGGATTTCACATGGATTTAAGAAAACTCAAGACCTTAATTGATCTTGTCGCAGAATCAGATATCGCAGAACTGGAAGTAACCGAAGGTGAAGGCAAGGTACGCATCGTAAAGACTGCACCCGCCCAACAAAACCAAATGGTGATGATGCAGCCGCAGCACATGCAGCCGCATATGCAGGCACCTGTGGCAGCGACACCTGCCGCTGGAGTTGCGCCGGCAGCGGCACCGGTGGTAGCAACCGCACCAGAAGGTCACGTAGTGAAATCACCAATGGTAGGCACTTTCTACCGCTCATCGGCACCGGGCGCACCGGCCTTTGTTGAAGTCGGTAAGAGTGTTTCCGAAGGCGACACACTGTGCATCATTGAAGCCATGAAGTTACTCAACGAAATTGACAGCGACTTCAGTGGCACCGTCAAACAAATTTTGGTCGAAAATGGCCAACCGGTCGAATATGGCCAACCCCTATTCATTATTGGCTAATTTTTTCACGCGACTACGCAACGCATTGTTTGTCGCGTGTCGCCCGCTGCGCCCCTTGCTGAGTTTTTTCAGAGCGCCAACAAGCACAAGCGGCGCGCAAATTTGCCAAGACAGCCAAAGTAGACAAAACTATGTTTGAAAAAATCCTCATCGCCAATCGTGGCGAAATCGCCCTCCGCATTCAGCGCGCCTGCCGTGAAATGGGCATACGCACTGTTGTGGTTCATTCTGAAGCCGACCGCGAAGCCAAGTATGTGAAATTAGCCGATGAATCTGTTTGCAT
>CAYPNW010000210.1:0-2547 GCA_964411965.1 uncultured Burkholderiaceae bacterium | reverse complement strand
CGCAAAATTAATTACCGTGGCGCAGGCACGTTCGAGTTTCTTTACGAAAACGAAGAGTTCTACTTTATTGAAATGAATACGCGTGTGCAGGTTGAACACCCGGTGACCGAAATGATTACTGGCGTTGATATTGTGCAAGAGCAAATTCATATCGCGTTTGGTGAAAAACTCCGGTTCCGTCAAGCCGATATCGTGCTCAAAGGCCATGCGGTTGAATGTCGTATCAATGCGGAAGATCCGTTTAAATTCACCCCATCACCAGGCAGAATTACCTCATGGCATGCGCCAGGTGGCCCGGGAATTCGCGTCGATTCGCACGCTTACGCTGGCTATTTTGTGCCACCCAATTACGATTCCATGATCGGCAAAGTGATCTCGTATGGCGCAACACGCGAGCAGGCAATACGGCGTATGCAAATTGCTTTGTCTGAAATGGTGGTGGAGGGTATTCAAACCAATATCGCCTTGCACCGTGAGCTCATGGTCGATGCACGCTTTATTGAAGGTGGTACGAATATCCATTATTTGGAGCACAAGTTAGCAGACATGCCTGTGCTTTCAAAAAAAGCCAAGTAATCAAGACCTGCACGCATAAAGGCTCACTATGAGTTGGATTGAAATTGTCGTCGAAGTCGCGCGTGAACACGCTGAGAACCTTTCCGATGCCTTAATGGAAGTCGGCGCCTTATCGGTTTCTGTTGAAGATGCCGACGAAGGCACCGATTCGGAAAAACCCTTGTTTGGCGAACCGGGCATGGAATCCAACGAGAAAGCCTGGGAGCATAGCCGCGTCGTGGCCTTGCTGGCAATTGACACGGATCACGCCACCCTCTTAAGCGACGCCTGCGCTCAAATTGGTCTGGAACCTTTGCCCGCTTACACCACCCGATCCGTGGAAGATCAAGATTGGGTACGCCTGACGCAGTCGCAGTTTGAGCCAATTCATATTGGCAAAAATATTTGGGTGGTGCCGAGTTGGCATGCAGCGCCTGACGCCAACGCGCTGGTGTTAGAACTCGACCCAGGGTTGGCATTTGGAACGGGCAGCCACCCTACCACGCGCCTTTGTATGGAATGGTTGGAAGCACACGCCCCTATCGGCGCGACAGTACTAGATTACGGCTGTGGTTCTGGGATTTTGGCGATGGTGGCGGAGAAATTGCGCGCCAGTAAAGTCATCGGTGTTGACATCGACCCACAGGCGATTGAATCTGCGCGCTTTAATGCAGAACGCAATCATTGCCAAATCGAATATGCGCTTCCGGAAGAATTTGGCACAACCCATCCTAGTGGCGAACAGTTCAATGTGGTCGTCGCCAATATTTTGTCTAGCCCACTCAAGTTAATGGCTCCCATGTTAGCTGGCCGCGTTGCGGCGGGAGGATCGCTTGTTTTATCTGGCATCTTGGCGCGCCAAGCAGACGAAGTTGCAGCTGCCTATGCACAGTATATTCAGCTCAGCGTTTGGGCTGAGCATGAAGGTTGGGTCGCCATGACTGGCGTGCGAGCAGCGTAGGTATTCACGTGGTGAGAAATTAGACCATGGCGCTCGCCACCCAATGCCCGCATTGCTATACGAGTTTTCGGGTCGTTAATGATCAGCTCAAACTACACGCAGGCCTTGTGCGCTGTGGCGCCTGCCACCAGACCTTCAACGGTATTGAATACCTGATTGCGCCAGGCGGTAAGCCGAAAGTCAATCCGCACACAGTGCCAGCCGCTGACAGCAACAAGGTCAGCAACAGTCCCACAACACCAGACCACGCAGCGCATGTAAGCGAAGACTTCAACAAAACTGCACCTAAACAGTCAACTGAACAGGCAACTGAAACTGCGGCGGCAACAAGCCCCGTCGACCATGCACCTGAAAATTTAACGGCAGACTACGCTGACGACATTGTCGCAACGATCGCGCCGACAATGAATGACGATGAAGCCATAGCCGACCACGACATCAGCGCAGATCCCGTTCAAACAGCGCCAATCGCGAACACCGAGTTACCGCCTGCAGCTAGCCACGAACCTGCTTCCCAAACTAGTGCTAACCTCGATTTTGACTTGGGCGTTGATGAGCGCTTTAGCCATATCATTGACCCTGAATCGCAGGCGCAAGCGGTCAGTCAAATCGAATTGGAAACACGCGTGGCCGTCATGGATGAAGACAGCACCGCGTGGTCGAATACAGAATCAAAGTTTGGACAGCAGCTTGAACAACTCGACATGGCAGTTGAATCGAAAACGCTGGCGAATGAGCAAGTCCAAGTGCTTGACCATCTCACCGCACCGAAAACAGAACAAGCATTAAACGAGCCTTTAGAATCGCATTCAGAAGCCTTGGAAGAAGCGCCGGACCAAGCGCAGGAAGAATTACCGAAACGTCCGTGGAACGCCGTACTGCTCGACGACACGGCGTACGACAATCTAGAAACGGCCACCTCAGACAGCGAAAAACCCGAGTTCGTGCTTAAGGCGGAGAAGCAAAAGAAATATGGCAAATGGTTGCGCGCCGGACGCCTTGTTGCGACGCTATTACTTGCTTTAAGTTTG
>CAYPNW010000209.1:1256-4307 GCA_964411965.1 uncultured Burkholderiaceae bacterium | reverse complement strand
TGGTGGCTAAGCGACATGCCGCAAACCGTTGACGATATCGATCCTGCTCATCTTCCATGCAGGCCAAGCCGCAGCTACAAAACCCACAATAAAACTTGCCAAGATTTGAAATAACATGGTCTTGTCTGACACCATAAAGCTCGGAAACAAAGTACCAACTGCTTTTGCAAATCCCGCCGCCAAAGGCAAGGTTAAAAGCATGCCCAAGCCACCACCAATTAAAGCGATAACGAGGCTTTCGCCAAACAGCAGTTTGACAACGAAACTGGGCGAAAAGCCTAATGCTTTGAGCGTGGCATATTCGGCTAAACGCTCGCGCGCGGTCATGCTCATGGTATTGGCCATCACCGCCATGATGATGACAATAATGACAAAGCTGACGGCATTGACGGCCACCAAGATGGCCTCACTCATTGAGACAAAGCCCAGTTGGAAAGCCTTTTCTGTTTCCGTTAAAGTTTCGGCTAATGAATTTTTAAACTGTGCATCAATGCGTTCAGAAATGAGTGGCGCATTATTCGGCTCGTTAATTTTTACCAAATACACGCCCACAAAATCTGCCCCTTTGCCAATGCGCTTACGTGCCGATTCTGAGAGAAATTGCCAATGAAATAGGAATTGTGACTCGTCGGTTTTTGCGTCGACGCCATCCCAAATGCCACGCAAGGTAAATGTCCACGTGCCGGGGTAGATGGTGCCGCGCAGCGGTATTTGATCGCCGATTTTCCAGCCGTATTGATTGGCTAATTTACGTCCAACGATTGCACCTTGGCGGTCTAAGAGGAACGCTTTCTTTTCTTCATCCTTCAAAACATATTCTGGGTAAAGCGCGAGGTAGCTCGCTGGTTCCACGGCAAACTGTGGGAAAAAATTGCGCTCTGTAATGTAGACGCCGCCAAACCAATTAGACCAACTAATGCCCGTCACTCCATCCACAGTTTTCAAACGTTCTGCGTAATTTAGTGGCAACGGAAAGGTCAAAGAAATCGCATTGCGCGTAACAAGTCTGGTACTAGACGTCGCATCGACGCCCGCGTACCAAGCATCAATAATGGTACGCAATAAGCCAAAGGCACAAATGGCGACGATTAAGCCAACCATGGTCAGCAGCGTGCGCAGTTTGTGTCGGAAAGCGTTCTTGAGTAAAAGATTAAGTAAAAACATGGACAGGTTTTAGGCTGGCAGCGCCACCGTTAATGTTCAAGCGGATGAAGAGCCGAGGCGGCTTGTTCATCGGGCACCAATAAGCCTTTTTCGAGATGGATCAATCGCTTCGCACGCGAGGCTGCTTTCGGATCGTGCGTGACCATGACGATGGTTTTGCCCAACTCTGAGTGGAGTTCTTCTAACAAGTCCAGAACTTCTTCTGCCGTTTGTCGATCAAGGTCGCCTGTGGGTTCGTCGGCAACGATGAGCGCCGGGTCGGTGACCAGCGCGCGGGCAATCGCAACGCGTTGTTGTTGGCCGCCTGAGAGCTCATTGGGATAATGGTCCATGCGGTCGGTAAGGCTCACCATGGTCAATGCTGCTTCGACGTGTGCCTTGCGTTGCGAACGGCTCAGGTTGGTGAGGAGCAAAGGTAGTTCGACATTTTCGAATGCAGTGAGAACCGGCATGAGGTTGTAGAACTGAAAAATAAATCCCACGTTCGCTGCGCGCCAATTTGCCAGTTGTGATTCACTCAGATGTGCGATATCGATACCACCAATGGCAATGCTGCCGCTGGTTGGTTTATCGATGCCCGCAATCAAATTTAAAAGCGTGCTCTTGCCAGAGCCGCTCGGCCCCATTAGCGCCACAAATTCACCCGATTGCACTTCAAGGTTCACGCCTTCTAACACCTGAAGGACCTGTCCACCGCGCACATATGCTTTTCCCAAATCTTTAATGCGAATGAAAATGGGCTTGTCTGCAATTGCGTTTGCTACGTTGCTGGCGTTTGTAGACATCGTTGTTGGTGAAATTGCAGGCATTTTATTTCGTCGCAATGCTAACTTTGGTGCCAGCTTGTAGGTGTTCGTTTGGTTCTAACACGCATTTGTCGCCCGATTGTAAAGCGCCGGTGATCTCAACGCTGTCACCTATTTTTCGCCCCGTGCTCACCTCGATCGCTTCAAGCTTTTCGTCTTTGATACGGAAAATCACTTTTTTACCCGCGCGCTCGACAATGGCTTTGGGGTTCACCGCCAATACGGGCTTTTGCTCGGCGTCCGTGACTGCCTGCGACAAAATCGTCACTTTTGCACTCATCTCTGGTAGGATGCGCGCGTCTAATTTTTCAAATCGTATTTTCGTCATTACCGTCGCTTTGGCACGGTCAACCGTAGGGACGATGCCGACAATATTGCCGCGAAAGCGCGTGTCGGGCAGGGCGTCCAAAATGATTTCTACAGGTTGCCCGGTTTTCGCTTTGGCGAGATTACTTTCAGAGACATCTGCCTCAACTTCCAGCGTACTCATATCGGCCATGGTCACCACCGCGCCTTGGCTGCCCGCTGCGCTGGAGAAGGGCGTAATAATATCGCCCACATTAGCGTTTTTCACTAAGACAACGCCATCAAATGGGGCACGAATTTCAGTGAAATCTTGATTCACCTGCTGCACTTTTAGCTGTGATTGCGCAACGGCCACAGCGCTTTGTGCGGCCTTTACCGATGCTTTGGCCGCGTTCACGCGGTTGGTGGCTGTATCAAGTGCTTGTGGTGAGAGAAAACCTTGCGCCTTCAAGCCTTGGCTACGGCGCAATTCACTCTCCGCATTCGTCAGTTCCACATTCGCTTGTGCCACGCCAGCTTCAGCTTGGCGTATGCCTGCTTGTGCTTGCGCCATGGCCGCTTGTACATCACTCGAATCAAGACGTGCAAGCACATCGCCTTTTTTCACTTGGCTGCCCTCGCGTACGTTTAACAAGACCAAGCGACCTGTCGCCTTACTCGCCACCGCGGCACGGCGTTGTGCCACTACGTAACCCGATGCGGTGAGTTGTGCGTATTGTTGTGAAGGGAAGGTGGTGACGACCGAGGTCACTTGCACTTCTGGTGTGCGTGGCCG
>CAYPNW010000209.1:0-1156 GCA_964411965.1 uncultured Burkholderiaceae bacterium | reverse complement strand
CGTGGCGTTCGTTCTCTGCACCTGTTGCGCGATGGTGAATCTGAAGTCACTGACGAAGCCATACAAGGTGCCATGCGCTTGGCGGTGCCTGAACAAATCGAACTGGAGTATGTGCAGCAAATGATGGCGTGGATGCTATTTATGCCTATGCCGCAGCATATCGTTCAGCTCGGCCTTGGTGCCGCCAGTCTCACCAAATTTTGTTATGTCCATTGGCAAAACGCGCGGGTTACGGCGATTGATTTAAATCCGAATGTGATTGCGATGTGTCGCTCGCACTTCAAATTACCGGCAGACGACGAGCGTCTGCAAGTGCTCGAATGCGACGCTTGGGATTACATTACCCACCCCGCAAGGCGCGGCAGTATCGATGTCTTGCAAGTGGATTTATATGACGCGGATGCGGCCGGTCCCGTACTGGCGTCACCAGAGTTTTACCAAGCTTGCGCTGATTGCATGACCGAGCGCGGCATCATGACCGTTAATTTGTTTGCGAATGAGGCAAGCCGACGCAGTAATATCGCTGCCATGCAACAGGCATTTGATGCTGTGGTGTGGTTGCCTGAAGTGCACGATGCAAATGTCGTGGTGCTAGCATTTAAACAAGCGCCAATCATTGATTTTGCCGATTTATATAGTCGTGCCGCCGTGATTCGCGTCAACTACAAACTACCTGCTCCGCTGTGGGTGAATGGTCTCAAAGCATGGATGACTGTCACAATCGACGCCTAGGTTTGCATAAATAAAAACGGGATACGAAGATCCCGTTTTTGTCTTACTAAAGCGCCTGTATTTGCTGAGGAGCTTGTTTATGCTGTGGTGTTAATCGTGGTTCCTGTGATTTCGCCACGGGTATTGACCACAGGTGGTGGCGGTGTTTGGTTATTCACTGGTGCCGCTTGTTGCTGTTGTTGCTGATTGTTATCAACGCGGGCCGTGTCGTTGACAGGTGTTGGCGTTTGCGAAGGCGCTTGAATCGGCGCAGCAGCAGGTGTTTGCCCACTAGCGCGCGCTGCAAACGCATTTTGAATATTATTAGTTTGCGAGGGTTGAACAGTTTGGAAAGATTGAATCGCTGAGATCGCCATGGCTTTACCCTTTCGTGCACAAAGACAGTAGTCGTAACAGAATAGGAGACATGACAGAAATCTGCAAG
>CAYPNW010000208.1:0-4311 GCA_964411965.1 uncultured Burkholderiaceae bacterium | reverse complement strand
GTGATAGGTGGAGTTTAATAATCGACTGTAAGCCTTATGAATAAAAGGCTTATGATTTTTATTTTTTCGTTGTACTGTCAAGGATGCTGTCAAAAAAATTTTCTTCATTAAAAAGACAGTATGCGGCTCTCAATCATATTGCCTCGGCAGCGAAAACTTGAAATTAGCCAAATTTGGCTCTAGTGTCTTACCAGAGCCGTGGTTGAGGTTCGGATCGTACGACTTAGAGGCGTTAGCTTCTCTGGAAACACCGAGACTACCCTGCACGGCTCCCCTCGTTATTTACTGGTCATAATTTTAATGACCTTTATCATCAAGCTTTTCATTTCCCGCGTAAGCTCTTCGATCCTGATGTCGCCAAGTTCATCGTTTGAGTATCACCATTATCACTGTGTAGCCAAACGCCTGCTTGACCCCTCCATGCATGTTTTTCTTAGTGATGTACCAGTCAGCCCCGCTCTTAAAGTAGCGTAGCGAGACAATGACCTTATCGCCCGTGCTGTTTTGGTCAAAAGTTTTTGGCATGTTTTTGATGATATTGGCCATTTCAACTCCTTATCAATGAAATATTGCCCCTCTTCATCGCGCATGCTTTCAGCTAAGATGCTGCGCGCCCGTCCAGTTCGGTCTTTTTGACTTCGACTGACTCTGAATCCCCTATGGAATTATCGACCTGCATTATTTCCGGCTTTTCTCCAACAATAAACAGATTCAATACCATTCCAACAACCGAATCAAGGGTATTGTTGACACTTTCTTCGTTTTGAACTATATTAAAGGTGTCAATATTCACGGAATTGTGATTCGTGGGCAATGTCGATACATCAGCGGTGCTTGAGGAATCAAGTGCCGTTTTTGTTTCTGCCTCTTCAGGATCAACTATAAAGTCATAATAAAGAGCGCCATCAATACCCTCCTCGATAATAACCTCAACAGGAAATTGCTTCCCATCAAGAAAAACATTGCTAGTTAGCTTTAAATACCTGAAAACGGAAGGTTTTTTGTCCCTCTTAATGTTATTTTCTTCCGACTTCTTAAAAGCAGTTTTAATGATCTCTTTGATATGCGGAATCATCTTCAATTTTCGAGTATCCCCCGTAAAGGCGAACGTCTCTTTTATGCCTCTTTTGCGAATTGTTACACTTCTTCCTAGGATTGGACATTCAACTGAATCGTCGCGCATTGCCATGAAGATATTTCGAACAACTTCACGCAACGCCCGCTTTCCATCAGGTGTATCTGGGAAGTCGCCTAACTCATCGCCTGAAATTTGAATGGGCGCATCTACCGCACCAGCAACATCCTGATACGCTGGCAAATCAACAGACTTTGGTTCTGAAGCGCCATCAATCACCACAACAAACGGATGACGCGCAGAAACATGCGCCGCAAACCCTTGTCCAATCAGCTTTGCAACGGCGTTATCTGCCTGCTTATTGTTCGTGTATTGCTGAATTGTTGTGTCGTCAGTCGCCTTATTGAGCTTCCCTAAGTAAAGGGATTTGCCGCGCTGGATGTACAAAACCCCAGCTTTCTTAAGGGACTCGAAAAGCGGAGCGTTGGCAAGCCGGACTTCACGGCCTTTTCTAACGTCTTCGCTATTTTCATTCTTGAAATTCTTAACGATCCACTCATTAACGCGGCGAAGCCCATTAAATGCAAAATCTGAATTCTTGCTAAGTAATTGATACTCCGGCATAGCCTTAACATCATATGGCGTGATGCCGAATTGCAGACTTGGATGCTGATCTTTAAATGCTTGAAGAGCGTCGGAAAAACGCTTCGATTGATCATCGGCCAAATCGCGAATGACTTTCGCTTTATCTAAATCACCAACTGCCTCGCCTAAATCAAACGTCACTGGGGGGGCTGTATCTGTATCGCCTTCATTTGTCGCTTGCTCTCTGGTTTCAGCGGATTCCGTGACTAAATTAGCCGCTGCTAACTCTGGCGCCTTAGACCGTTCATCAACTTGATCTGGATCGATATTTGCGTCCGGATGATTAGGAACGTTATCTTCAGGGCTTTCGTCATCGTCAAACTCGGAAATCTCCCCCTCGGTAAGCCTATTGATTACATAGTCTTCTTGTGCTACCTTATCCAATGTGCCCTGCGTGAGGGCGGGATCGTTCAACGGATGAAGTAATTCAGACGCCACACCCGCAATTCCCCGCAGGGCATTTCTGTTTTTAAACTCCTCGTAAAAAATGCACCTTTGTCATCCTCTTTAACGATGATAAACAACTTCGCATCTTCCTCTCCAACCTTAACGACAGCCTTCATCGCGTGATACGCGACGACATTTCGTTCTGTTGGATCATTGCTTGGGGGCGGAGCACCTTCTTTGACCACGTTTTTAAGGATCATCAAAGTCGCCGGAATGAGCTTTAGCTGTAGGCGAGATGAACCCATGCGAGCAATCTTTTTCACACCACTTGAGCGTACTGAAATTTCTTTATCAAGCGACGCATTGAAAATTGACTTGCCGATCAAATTATCTTTTGCATAGGCGATTGCGGCTAATTGCAGCGCCTTATAACCATTCTTATCGTCAGAAAATTCTCATAGCTTCTTGCCAGAAATCGTAGACACATTTCGCCGTCGATAACGATTTCAGAATCATTGGCGCTCAAAGATTTATCATCAGCGCTTTGTTCACCCACATGTTTAGGACTTTCGCCTTCTATAAAAAGTTGAACACCTCGCGACCTGATGCTACAATCGAATCAAGTTGGTCGCTGGCTAAACGGGAAGGATACGTTCCCCCGTCATTGGAAGTAGCGATAGAAAGCGGAGCACCTTCGGGCGCTCCGTTTTCTTTAGTTGGCATCTTGCTTTGGTGCCCATTATTGGCTACACTTCAAACAGCTTGGTGCTCCGCTGACGGGTTGGCAGAGAGAAGGCTGGCAGGTTCGGATACGGCGCTTCGGTCGTGTGTACACCCCAGATTCCCACCCGCCAAGCTATTTTTTCAAGTTGGTCGCTGGCTAAATGGGAACGGGAACTCCCCCCATCATTGGAAGTAGCGATAGAAAGCGGGGCATCTTCGGATGCTCCGTTTTCTTTTGTTGAGTCGATAATTACTTCTGGCTCATGTACTTTGTAGCCATATTGAAACAGTCCTCAACGCGCTATTTTTTCTGTGACTTCAGCATCACGCCCATAAACTCAATCAACATTTGTTGGTGTTCCGAGTTTAAAAGCATGAACTTGGTGACAAAATCCTCCAAGTTTTGCTGCGTCTTTTTGATTTCATTAGTGCGCCCAGTCAATTGATAAGGTTCCATCGACTGCTCTGCCATTAGATAAAGCGTTGAGACTGGAAACCCAAAATCCTTGGCAATTTTTTCCACCATTTCTGGGGTCGCATTTTGTTTGCATCGCTCGATGCGTGACAAGTTGGCGGCATCTGTTCCTGCAATAAAAGCAATATCTTCCAAAGTAGCTTTTTTCTCTAACCGGAGAGCGCGAATAATTTTCCCTATTTTCATAGGTTGATTTTCATGTTTGAGCAACTGCAACAGCCATGAAGATGCTGCAAATTTTTGACAAAAATTTGCATTTAACGCAAACTTTGGCGACAAAATTTGTGTGAGTAACAAAAAAGCGTTTCTACAAATCGTTCAAAGGAAAATTCACCAAGGAAAAATAGCTACATCAGCGCCTTACGTTTGCCGACACGCTGTATCGATGTGTTTGCACCTACTCGTCTTCCCCCCGTCGAAATAAATAAAAAAGCATCCTACCGAAGAAAGTAATTATGGAACCAATAACAACCGATGCTTCGGAGCTTGGTAATAGTGTTGATTTACTGGCGCAACGCCAACAAGAGTTGCTCGCGTTCATCCGTCAGACCACCCCCGAAGTCATTAGTGACAATCAAATTGATATTCAAGCGCTTAAAGTATTATTGGGAGAGGAGTCGATTGCACCTGCTGAACACTATGAACTTAGCTGGGCAGGCAAAAGTGCGGCACGCCGCGAAATACAGAAAACTAGCAGCCACACCCTGCGTCCCGCTGCAAATAACCCAGAGCGCGCACAGCATATGTTGATCGAAGGTGAAAATTTAGAAGTGCTGCGCGTGCTGCAAAAGAGCTATTACGGCAAAGTCAAGATGATCTATATCGATCCGCCGTACAACACGGGAAACGATAGCTTTGTCTATCCTGATGATTACTCTGAAACTTTGGATGAGTACCAAAAACGCACGGGTGAAAAAAACGAAGCGGGCTTTTTAAATAAGCATAGCCTGTGGAAAAAGAACAGCAAAGAAAGTGGGCAATATCACAGTGCGTGGTTGTCAATGAT
>CAYPNW010000207.1:0-4334 GCA_964411965.1 uncultured Burkholderiaceae bacterium | reverse complement strand
CCCGTATGCAGCACGACATAGTTGTCGGCTGTTTCTATCCAATCGATTTTGGAGACGAGAATAATTTTGCTCACACCGCGGTCTGGCACAATCAATTGCTGTATTGGGTAATGCGCCAAACCTGCCTGCAATGCGCTCGGCTTAGTTGACGACAATTTGGCGCTTTCGCGCTCTTTTAATCTTTCTCGCAGCCGCTGTAAGGTTTTTTGCAAACGGGTTTGATCGAAGGGCTTTAATAAATAATCGACCGCATTGGCTTCAAACGCTTGGATTGCGAATTGGTCGTACGCGGTGACAAACGCAATTAAAGGCGTAGGTGGCGTGAGTGAGGCGGCTAATTCGATACCGCTTAACTCCGGCATTTGAATGTCAAAAAATGCGACGTCGGGCGAATCTTCATTAATCATGCTTAAGGCGTCGACCGCGTCTTTGGCTTCGGTGATTTTGACGATGTCTGCCTCTTGCATCAGCAAGCGGCGCAATTTTTCTCGCGCTGGGCGTTCGTCATCAACAATCAACACGTGCATGGCAAGCGCATCTGCATTGCGACACCGGCGGGCGTCAATTGTTGTAACTGCACGCCGGCAGCATCACCATAACGAAGCTGCAGGCGTGCGCGCAGGTTGCGCATGCCCAAGCCCGCATGATCTTCTTTGATGTCAAGTCGCCCTTGATCATCGGCTATTTTTACAAGCAGTGATTGCTGTTGAAGTGAAGCGCTAATGACGATATTGGTGGGCTGGCGGCAATGCTCAACAGTATGTTTAAACACATTTTCTAGCAAAGGCTGCACGCTCATTACGGGAATGAGGCAATTGAGTGATGCCTCATCAATTTGCCATGTAATGGTCACGCGGTCTTCATAGCGGGTTTCCATCAGTTGCGCATAGGCCCGCACCAAACGCATTTCTAAGGCCAAGCTGGCTTCGTGCAGCTCACTCATTTCTAATGTGGCGCGTAACACGTCGGCAAGCTGAATTAAGGTGGCGTCAGCCTTTTCAACATCGCTATGCATGAGCGAGGAAATGGCGTTGAGCGCATTAAATAAAAAATGCGGTTGCATTTGTTGCGTGAGGCGTTGCAACTGCGCTTGCCGTATGAGTGAGGTCGATTGTTCAGCCGCCAGCTTTGCTTTAAGCAAATTAAAGTACGACAACACGCCAAACAAAATAACGGTAAATAAGCCTAAAAAAATTGACAGTTTTAAGGCTTCGTAGAAAAAAATATTCCCCCACGAAGCATGGTGATAAGTTTCGCCCATCCACGCGTACACGGCATGGCGAATGCCAAACACGATGGGGATAAAAGTAATCCAAATGAAGGGAAAACAAGCGAGTTGCAAGCTGAACCAGCGCCAAGGGGTTTCCAACAAATGATCAAACCGGCGCGTGGCGACGCGCATGCTTAGCCACAAGGTCAGACCCACAATGGCTGAAGAACCTTCCCATAACACGGGTTGCCAAATCGTGGTGCCGCCGCCGCGCCAATAATCTTGAATGGCGACAAACACCATCAAGCCGACAAATATCATCCATGCGGTGGCGATGGTAAAAATAGTGCGTCTATTTAGCATTGGATGACATGCTCATTCCCATTTTTTCTCGTTCGACGTAGAGTGCGCCTAGCGACTATTTGTCTTTATTTCCCCCTTGCTTGCCGCCGAGTTTGCGTTCTTTGTGCGTTTGTCGTGCTTTGGTGAAGCGTTCTTTGGTTTTCTCCTCATCGCGGTCGCCAAATGCGTAATTCGCTTCTAGCCACATGACATTGATAATGCCAAAGGCTAATGCCAAGCCCAATCCTAGTATCCAGTTGAAGTACCACATAGTTTCCCCTTGTAAGAATTTTTAATACGCTGAATGCGTGTTTTCTTCGATATGTTGTTCATCGACTTTACCCTTCAAAACACGGTAAATCCAAGCCGTATAAAACATCACGATTGGTAAGAAAATCACAACGACCCAAAACATGATACCCAAGCTCTTGTGGCTGGCCACCACATCCCACACCGTTAAGCTGCTGCGCGGGTCTAGCGAGGAAGGCATGACGAAGGGGAACATTGATGCACCTGCCGTCAAAATTATCCCTGCGACAGCCAGACCGCTACAAATAAACGCAAGCACAGGCCGTTTTAACACGCTGAAGGCCATGCATCCCAGCGCACCGACAAAACCCGCTGCAGGAAACGCCCAGAGCCAAGTGCTGCGTGCGTAGTTGTCCATCCATGCGCCGGCAGATTGCGTGACCGTTTTTGCCAAAGGCATAAACGCCGTATTGACATCGGGAATACTGGTGATGCGATACCCGACAAAACCATTCGCGATCCATATACCACCTGCTGCAAACAGAATAATGGTGAGTAGCGCGGCAAAAATTGCGACCCTGCCCGCCCTCTCTGCCACCACACCGCCCGCTTTGGTGCGCAAAAATGTCGCGCCGTGCATGAGTAACATGGCCACGCTGAGCAGACCCGCTAACAAACCAAACGGATTTAACAAGCCAAAGAAGCCGCCTATGTATTCAAGGCGCATAGTGTCGTCAAAGCGAAACGGCACGCCTTGCAACAAATTGCCAAACGCCACGCCAAAAATCAGTGCGGGTACAAAACCACCAGCAAACAAGGCCCAGTCCCAAAACGAACGCCAGCGAGGGTCGGCGATTTTGCTGCGGTAATCAAAACCCACGGGCCGAAAAAACAGCGAGAACAATAACAACATGAGCGCCACGTAAAAGCCTGAGAACGCCGCCGCATAAGCCAAGGGCCATGCGGCGAACAAAGCACCGCCTGCCGTAATCAACCAAGTTTGGTTACCTTCCCAAGTGGCGCCAACCGAATTGATAATAATGCGGCGCTCCACGTCGTTTTTACCCAAAAAAGGCAGCAACATGCCAACGCCAAAGTCAAAACCATCAGTCAGCGCGAAGCCTATCAACAACACACCGACAAAGCACCACCAGATAATTTTTAAGGTTTCATAATCGAACATGATTTTTCCTCTTTGTGCTTACGCACTGACGACGCTCGGATTTTCGAAATGGTATTTACCCGTGTGCAAGCTGCTTGGGCCTAATCGTGCGTACTTGAACATTAAAAATAACTCGACCGCCAACAACAAAGTATAGAAGCCCATAAAGCCCGCCAAGCTGAAATACAAGTCGTTGACTTGCAGCGTAGAGGCGGATAAATGCGTGGGCAAAATGCCTGAAATGGTCCATGGTTGACGGCCATATTCCGCCACCATCCAACCTACTTCAATGGCGACCCAAGGCAAAGGAATACTGTACAACGCCAATTTCAACAACCAGCGATGCTTGGATAAACGCCGCGTGATCAAGAAGAAGAATGAAATGCTAAAGATGAATAAAAACAGAATACCCAAGCCCACCATTAAACGGAAACCCAAAAATAAGGGTGCAACCTTAGGGATAGAATCGTTAGTGGCTTTGGTGATTTGCTCTGGTGTGGCATCAACCACGTTCGCTGTGTATTTCTTCAGCAATAAGCCGTAACCCAAATCTTTTTTCAGCTCTTTAAATTCGGCTTTCGCTTCGTCAGACGTATCGCCAGATTTAAGGCGGGTTAATGCTGCGTAGGCTTTCATGCCATTAATAATGCGTTCCCGATTTTGCAACTTGAGGTCTTTAATACCCACCACCTGCTTGTCGGTTGATCGGGTTGCTATCAAGCCCATGAGGTAGGGAATTTTAACCGCGTAATCGGTGCGCTCCGCCTCATCATTGGGCAAACCTATTACCGTAAAAGCTGCGGGCGCTGGCTCGGTATGCCATTCTGCCTCTATCGCCGCGAGCTTCACTTTGTTGACTTCACCCGCTGTATAGCCCGACTCATCGCCCAACACGATCACAGATAACGTTGAGGCCAAACCGAAAGCTGCAGCAATTGCAAATGAGCGAATAGCAAATGCGGTATCGCGCACTTTGAGCAGATAGTACGACGACACGCCCAACACAAACAGCGATGCTGCGACATAACCCGATGCCACCGTATGCACGAATTTGACTTGCGCAACTGGGTTAAAAATCACGTCAGCAATACTGACTAATTCCATGCGCATGGTTTCGTAATTAAACTCGGCGCCGACCGGGTTATTCATCCAGCCGTTGGCAATTAAAATCCATAAGGCAGAAAGATTTGAGCCTAATGCCACCAAGAATGTCACCCCCAAATGGGCAGGCTTGGATAATTTATTCCAACCGAAGAACATCAAACCGACGAAGCTCGATTCCAAGAAAAACGCCATCAAACCTTCAATCGCCAGAGGCGTGCCGAAGATATCGCCTACGTAATGGGAGTAGTACGACCAATTTGTTCCGAA
>CAYPNW010000206.1:0-4350 GCA_964411965.1 uncultured Burkholderiaceae bacterium | reverse complement strand
CAAAAAGCCTGTAGCAGCGAGCTTGGCAGCATAAACCGCCTTCTGCGCGATGCTGCTTCCAGCGCTGAGACGGCGTACTCCCAATGCTTCTAACTCAGCGAGGTTCGGTAGGCCGGGGCATGCCATAACATTCAGCGGCAAGGACTGTTGCGTAACAAGTGCGTGGATGTCCGATGGCGCAGAAACGTAGGGAACAAACAGGCAGTCGGCACCAGCGGCAGCATACAATTTTGCACGCCGCAAAGTTTCTTCAAGCTCTTTACCTGGCGCAAGCGCCTGCAGGTAAACGTCAGTACGAGCATTCACGAATAGATCGATACCAAGGCGGAGTGCTGCCGCTTTCACAGCTTCAATTTTGCGGCAGAATAACTGTGGTTCTGCTTGGCCGTCCTCTAGGTTGATGCCGACAGCGCCAGCATCAACTAGGCGGGCTACGTTTTCGGCGACCACTACCGGGTCGTCACTATAGCCACCTTCGGCGTCCACCGTCAGTGGCAGCTTGATTACTCGCTCGATCTGCCGGACAGCAGAGACATGCACTTCTATCGGCAGGCAGTCGCCATCACGATAGCCACAACTCCATGCGAGACCGGCGCTGGTGGTGGCAATCGCTTCGGCGCCGAGTGATTGCATCAGGGCGGCGCTACCCGCATCCCAAACGTTTAGCAACACAAGCGGCTTCACTTGATGATGGCGCTCTCGAAACTGGGCGGCAAGCAGGGGCTTGATCATAAAAGTCTCCAAATATATGTGGGTCAAAACCACGATTGTATTGATTCAGCCAGCTACACGCTAGGCAGATTCAGACCTGTATGCGGCGTATGACTGGCGTCGGTCGGTATGCACCCTGAACACCTTGGTTGCAGCAACAAGCGCGACGATAGTGGTGGTGGGGTTCATGGTGCAGCTCCAAAGTGTGTGACTTAAAAAATTGATTTGAGGGTGAAGAAAAGAACAGCGCTAAGATGCCAACATTTTTTTGTACACCAGCTAGTATTACTTCCACTCGCTTTATACACAAGCGCAAACAGCCAATAAAATTACATAAAACAGGCAGTATATGGTTTTAAGACGCCTGTCGAAAGAATCATGTTGGCGTTTTTTCGCATCGCTATTATCACAAGATCAGCAACGAGAAAAACTTCATCACGCCAAAAGCGCACTCGTCAGCGGTAGCATTTCTGGTTGGAGCGACCCAATGCGATTTCATCATCTTGGTTGGATTTACTTTGCCGCCAACACAAGGGTGCGTAATGCGTGTACGTCAAGTATTCGCAGCTTTCCGTAACTTAGGCTAACCACGTTTTGTTTGGCCCATAACTTGAGTTCGCGATTGATTGATTGTCGCGACGCACCGATGAGAGTTGCGAGATCATCCTGCGATACCATCAACTCGCCGTTTTCGACGAGAGCGCCGCGCGAGTGTAAATCGAGTATTTTTTGCGCAAGTCGGCTGTTTAGCGGCAACAGGTTCATATCCTCGATCCATAACATCGCTGCGCGCAGTTTGCGAGCAATTAACCCAGCGAAGCACAAACTTGCCTGCGGGTCATTTTGTAGCAGAAGCTGAATCGTCGCGCTGGGCACAATGAGAACAGTGCAAGAACCGACAGCCCATGCGTCATGGGTGCGTGGTTGTTTGTCGATGAGGGCGATTTCGCCAAACCAAGTTCCCGGTTCGATAAAAATCAACGTCGCCTCTCGCCCTTGTTCGCTGGCGCCACAGATGCGAATAAAGCCTTGCAGTAGCACATACAAGCCTTGGGCAGGGTCGCCTCTGGCATGCAGCAATTCACCGTCCTTGAGGCGACGCCGCATTCCTGCTTGAACCAAAGTGTTGGCAACGGCCGTGGGCAAACCAGCAAACCATTCATTGCTAGCTAGCAAATTCGCCTCGTCGGGGCTCAGTTCCATGTTTGGTAAACGCTCATTTTTGACAGACTGATCAAAACTTTATCGACAGAATAGGTAATTTGTACATCGAATAGGGAGATCATTGTGACATCTCGGCAGCTTTTTATTGAGTCAGTTCAACATCAAGTTTCACCAGAAGAGTGGCAAACGCGTCAAGACCTCGCTGCATGCTACCGATTGGTGGCTCATTTCGGTTGGGATGATCTTGTATTTACCCATATCTCGGCGCGGGTGCCAGGAAGTGATCGACATTTTCTGATCAATCCCTATGGTTTGCTTTTCGAGGAGGTGACAGCCTCCAGTTTGGTCAAGGTCGACATTGATGGCAAGCACGTTATGCCATCGCCTTTCGACATCAACCCGGCTGGGTTCACCATTCATAGTGCAATTCATGGCGCGCGGGACGATGCCCATTGCGTTATTCATCTGCACACGGTTGATGGTGTGGCAGTCTCGTGTCAAAAAGACGGATTGTTACCCATCTCGCAGCAGTCATTATTTCCTCTCACCAATCTGGCTTACCACGATTATGAGGGGCTCGCTTTACATTCAGATGAAAAAGCACGTCTAGTGGCGGACTTGGGTACAGCATCATTTATGCTTTTGCGTAACCACGGCTTGCTGACCTGTGCTGGCAACATCGCAGATGCTTTTTTGTATATGTACGTTTTGCAACGAGCGTGCGAAGTCCAAGTGAGGGCGCAAGGTGGATCGAGTTTGATTCCCATAGCGCCCGCCTTGCTTGCAGGCATAAGGGCGGCTGCCGTTGTGGTCACTCGCGAAGCAAATGGCGCGCTTGCGTGGCCTGCATTGCTACGAAAACTCGACCGCATGGACCCGTCTTATGCACTCTGAGGCGCAGACATTTGATTTTGTGATTGTTGGCGGCGGCTCGGCAGGGTGCGTGTTAGCGAATCGACTTTCCCACAGCGGGCGGTACACCGTGTGCGTATTGGAAGCAGGACCGCCGGATCGCTCTTTTTTGATTCGCATGCCTTCAGGCGTTATTCAACTCATGAAGAGCAAAACGCTCAATTGGGCGTTTCGAACTGAGCCTCAATCACAGTTGAATAACCGGCGCATTTTTTGGCCGCGCGGTAAAACACTGGGTGGTAGTAGCTCGATTAATACGACCTGCTATGTTCGTGGCCATGCTGCGGATTACGATCATTGGGCCGCATTAGGCAATGCAGGCTGGAGTTATTCCGACATGTTGCCTTACTTTAAGCGCTCCGAGCACTATACAGTCGGGCCGATGAATCAATTTCATGGCCTCGGTGGTGAACTCACGGTGGGACGTTTGAAGTACACCAACCATTTGTCGCAAGTATGTCTTGATGCGGCTGCGCAGGCGGGGCATTTACGCAATGAAGACTTCAATGGCGCGTCGCAAGATGGTTTTGGTTGGAGTGATGTCAATCAAATTAATGGGCAACGATGCAGCAACGCTCGCGCTTTTTTGAACCCCGCTTTGGGACGGCGAAATCTATCAATCGTTACGCAAGCCAGGGTGACCAAATTAGTGTTTGATCAAACCGCAAGTGGCAGAGCTAAACGCTGCACGGGTGTGCAACTGCATGAAAAAAAAGGTGCACGGATGATTTACGCGCGACGAGAGGTGCTGTTGTGTGGCGGCGCAGTCAATTCGCCGCAGTTGCTCATGCTTTCCGGCGTCGGCAATGCCGAAGAACTCGCGCCTCATGGAATAACTCTCGTGCACCACTTACCAGGAGTTGGAAAAAATTTGCAAGATCACTTGGATGTGAATATCATCCATCGCGAGATGACGCGCTATGCGACTAGCTTTCATCCAAGTTATGCATGGCGCGGTATCAAATCGGTCTGGTCCTACTTTGCTCGCCGCACCGGACCGCTGACTAGCAATATCGCTGAAGTCACGGGGTTCGCGCGCAGTAGCGCAAGCGAAACCATGCCAGATCTTGAGTTTCATTTTCAACCTGTCATCAACCAAGATCAGGGCTTCGATACATCAAACCTGCGCCGTTACTATGGCTACAGCTTGATGGTGTATGACTTGCGTCCAAAAAGCCGAGGTTACATCAGCTTACGCAGTGCAGATCCTTTGGTCGACCCTGTGATTCAGCCCAATTATTTAGCCGATCCGCGCGATCTGAAAAAATTGATACAGGGGGTCAAAATGGCTCGTAACCTGCTTGCGCAAAATGCATTCGCGCCCTACCGAGGCTTGGAGATACAGCCTGGCGAGGAAGTACAAAACGACCAAGACATAGAGAAGTTCATTCGAGCGAAAGCCCAAACCGATTATCATCCCGTGGGCACTTGCAAAATGGGCGGCGACCCCATGGCGGTTGTTGATGAACGACTGCGTGTTCACGGCTTAAGAAATATTAGGGTGGTGGACGCATCAATCATGCCCACGCTCATTGGCGGAAATACCAATGCACCAGTCACGGC
>CAYPNW010000205.1:0-4402 GCA_964411965.1 uncultured Burkholderiaceae bacterium | reverse complement strand
CGATGAAGCGAATTTTTCTGCGCTTCTTCGCACTTGTGATGGTGTCGATTAGTGTTGCGAGCCTTCTTATTTATGCCTTAGTTACATGGCTTTTTGGTGACCCTCTCGAACAAAGCGCTGCGCGCCAAGCGGCCCCGCAAATATTTTTGCTTGAGCAGTATGTTGACAAAGCATCGGCGGATGACTGGTTGAACCGCTTGAATAAAGTCAGGGAAGTGTCCGATGTGAAATTCGAGATTATCCCCTTGCAACAAGCGCTACCCAACGTACCAACGAAACGGCGTGTCGACTTGCAAAGTGGTGCGATTGTGATCGATGCAAAAAGTAAATCTTTTTATCGGCGCGTCGATTTGCAAGGGCAACGATATGCGGGTAGCGAAGATGATGTGCTACATGTTCATGGTCTTCCTATTGATACGCTGCTAACGCTAAAGCTAGAACTGACACGTTTTGTGGTGATTGCAATCGCCTTATTAATACCCATCGTATTCTGGTCACGCTCGCACTGGTTGGATTTGCAAAGGCTTGCCAATATGGCGGACGCTGTTGGATCAGGCGAGTTATCCGCACGCGTAACACTGAAGGAATCAGCGAACTTGTTTCCCCTCTCTTTGCAGCTCAACCAGATGGCGGCGCGTATTCAAACCCTGCTTGGCGCGCAACAGCATTTATTGCATTCAGTCTCACATGAGCTTCGCACGCCGATTGCGCGCTTGGAGTTCGGCATGGAGTTACTGCATAAGCAAGCCATGGACCTCGCAATGGAAACCCGCATCGAAAAAATGCGCGGCGATTTGGGCGAATTAGATAGTTTGGTCAGTGAGCTATTGCAGATGGCCAGAATGAATCAAACACAAACTTTACGATTTGCACCGTTTGATTTAGCTGCGACCTTAAGAGCCTGCGTCGATGGCCTGCAACATGAACTTTCGGCTCACCAAGTCAGTATTGAATTTGTGAGGGAAATTTGTACGATCAATGCAGACCAAGCTTTGCTCACACGTGCAATCAACAACCTACTCAAAAACGCTGCAAAATATGCGAGCACCCGCGTCACAATTTCGCTGGATATACCAGCAGATCGAACAATTCAGATTGCCATTAGCGATGATGGGCCGGGCATCCCCGAAACCGAGCGTGAACGAATTTTTGAGCCATTTTATCGTCTTGATCGCAGCCGCGATCGGGCAACGGGCGGTTTTGGTTTTGGGCTGGCGATCGCGCTTCAAGCAGTACAACAACATGGTGGGAAAATTACGGCACACACCTCAATTTTGGGTGGCGCGCAATTTGTCGTACATTTACCCGCCGCATTGCTACTTAATTGATTGCTGAATGCAGCATTGAAGAAGAATAAAAGTGTTTTTGCCGGTCGCCAGAAATGGGCAAAGAAGAAAAGGAGTCGTGACTCCTGTCGTGACTCCTCTTCTTCATGACTAACTTCAGCAAATTTCTTGCATGTGAGTCGCTTACTCTGGCAACCACATCCTTGCGGTACGTGCTGGAATCGTGAAATTATATGTACCACTGGTGATATTCACCAACGCACCAGCGGTGAGTACGTCACGGTAATTCACGAACCATTTGAAACGCGCATTAGTATTCACATTGAAGGCTTGTTGCGTATCACATTTGTTAATCCCAACGATCCCTTGTTCACCACGGCGGAACAAAATCGCGCAATTGTTGTAGCCTACTACTTCCATGCCCTGCCCTTGGGTGCGGTTATGGAACGTAATCATGTTTTTAATATGCGCTGCTTTATAAGCGTTCACCCAACGTCCGCTATCGGTGCCGGTGCTGTCGCTAAAAATTAGTGGCTTGCCTCCATCTCTACCCAACACGTACGCATAGGCTAACTTCTCATCCGTGGGGTTCATAATCAAATAGCGGAAACCATCATTGGTGGGAATATCATGCGTGATGGTGAAGGTTACAGCGCGGGCATTTTGTAGAGCTTGGCCAACCGATAAAGGATTTACCAAAGAGCTAAGCGTACCGCTAGGTAAGAAGGCATTGCGTATCGTGTTATGCAATGGAAAATCGTACGCGGCATGATCTGTATTGCTCAAATAAGGCGATAAGAAACTGTTGTAGTCGCTATTACCCGCTCCACCGCTAGTAATGATCTCACCGAAAACATACATACCGGATTTAATCGTCGCTGTAAAAATTTGATTGATGTGATACAGCGACATATGCTTTGCAGCATCGACACGGAAACCCTTTACGCCCAGCGCTTTTAAGGCACTCAAGTAATTTTGCTGCTGTGTGACCACCCAGCTATTTGGGTCGAGATCAGGCAATCCCGTATCGCCACCTCCTCCGCATAGGCGATAGGTTTGCACCTGAAAAACATCGTTGTAATTGGTAATGCATGTAGCTTGATGAAAGTCGCCACTCCCAAAAATGCCGTTGTTCAAATCGCCGAACAGCTTTTGGTTATTCCAGTATGTGAGATTCGATTTATACGTATTCACTGCTGCTGTACCAGGAAAATCCGTTGCACCGCTGCGTTCATTGGCCATGTGGTTCAGAACAATATCTGCATACACTTGCACGCCTTGTGCACTTAGGGCATTGATCATGGCTTGGAAGGTTTGCTTATTGCCTTTCGCATGGTCAATGACGCGCGGGTCTTGTGGCTGATAGCGCTGCCACCATAAAGTATTGCTTGAGTTGGACTTGATCGGCGGCGCAACTAAGACAGCTTTGTAACCTAAACTTTTAATCTCAGCCGCTTTTGCACCGACATCAGCGTAAGTCCAATCGAAGGCATGCAAAATCGCATCGGCGTGTGCCGTTTGCGAAAAAATCATGCACGACAGTGCCATAGTAGAAAAGGCACCGGCTTTTTTCATAGCAGATGAAAGCTGAACAAATTTCATAGAGTCTTCTCCAAGATTGGTTTTTTCCATTATCGAAAGTGCGAGCTTGCTCCACTCCCACAAATGGAGGTCAGAAGTTCACACTGAAAAAGCTCACGCGAATTCATCTACGCAAGATGAATTTGGATGCAAGATCACTGCTTTCGATGTCAGCACATCCCCAACTTGATATGTGCTGTTGCAATGGCTGTTAGCGGCTCAGCCACGACAAATTAAATGAAACCAAGTGATGCCACACCTTGTTTGAATACTGCACATTTTCTCGAGGACAGGAATTCAAACTACGAAGAAACATAGTCGAGAGCCGATTTGATATTAGCGTAGTTTTATTACTTTTCCAGACCTAAATTGAGAGTTTCAGTGCTGCATTGAAGCAAATTTAGAATCTAAATTCACTTCACAAAGGCACATAAGCCCACACTAGCAATGAGGTTGAGTGATATCGCGATGCACAATCAATAAACCAACTTTGAAGTATTACTACAAAATTGTTAGAAAGTTTACCCTTTACCAACCCGAGTCAAGTGAACTTTTCCAACAAAGCAAATAGAAGTTTTATGAATTAGCGTTCGACTCCACTTGCCCTTTGCCGTAGTGCCACCATCTGCATGACTTGGAGCAAACCCGCCATCATTGTTTAACCTTGGAGTCTACAAATGCATAGCCATTTATTTCAACCGCTTCGCTTAGGTGCGGTCGACGCAGAAAATCGCATTTTTTTAGCACCGCTTACACGCTGCCGCGCCGATGCGCAACATGTTCCGACGGCCTTGATGGCAGAGTATTACGCGCAACGCGCCAGTGGCGGCTTGTTGATTGCTGAAGCGACCATGGCCATGGAACACAATTCGGCATTTTGGATGGAGCCTGGCATTTACTCACCCGAGCAAGTCGCCGGATGGAAGTTGACGACGGATGCCGTGCATGCCAAAGGAGGAAAGATTTTCCTGCAGATTTGGCATGGTGGTCGCGCCTGCCACCCCTTACTCAATGGCGGTGTGCAACCCGTTGCGCCTAGCCCTATCGCTATTGTGGGTGAAGAAGTGCATACGCCTGAGGGAAAAAAGCTATATGTCATTCCACGCGAACTGCGTGACGATGAAATTCCGACGATCATTGCAGGCTTCAAGAAAGCAGCAGAGAACGCCAAAGCGGCAGGCTTTGATGGCGTTGAGGTGCATGGCGCAAATGGCTACTTGCTCGACCAATTCCTACGTGATGGATCAAATAAACGTACTGAACCGTATGGCGGCACAAGAGAAAATCGCGCGCGCATCATGTTTGACGTCTTGCATGCAGTAAGTGAGGTGTTCGGCAGTGACCGCGTGGGCTTACGCATATCGCCCCTGAATAGCTTCAACAGCATGATCGACAGTGACCCGATTGGTCTTGCGACTTGGCTGGCGGGCGAGCTCAATCGCTTCAATCTCGCCTATTTACACGTGATGCGTGCGGACTTTTTTGGGCAACAGCAGGGCGATTTGATCACCCCTATTCGCGCTGCCTACAAGGGC
>CAYPNW010000204.1:1929-4505 GCA_964411965.1 uncultured Burkholderiaceae bacterium | reverse complement strand
CGAATACGCTCTGCAGATACACCATATTCATCGGCCAGTTCGTGCAAAGTCGCGCCGGAGCCATCGTCATTTTTTAACCACCGCGCCTCGATCACGTGGCGTGAGCGAGCATCGAGTTTTGCCAGAGCGGACTCAATACCCGTGCTCTGTAAGCGGTCAAATTGCTGTGCTTCGATAATTTGCGTCGGCTCATCGACCTCGGTTTTGAGGTAGGCGATAGGTGCAAAGGTATCATCATCGTCGTCACTAGGCGCATCTAAAGTGATGTCACGGCCTGACAAACGCATTTCCATTTCAATCACTTCTTCGCGCTTCACGTCTAACTTCTTCGCGAGAGATTGAATTTGGGTTTGCGACATCGAATCCAAACCTTCTTTGTGGCTACGCAAATTAAAGAACAACTTGCGCTGTGCTTTAGTGGTGGCAACTTTTACTAGGCGCCAGTTCTTTAGAATGTACTCATGCATTTCCGCTTTAATCCAATGCATGGCATACGAAACCAAACGCACGCCTTGATCTGGGTCGAAGCGTTTTACGGCCTTCATCAAACCAATATTGCCTTCTTGAATTAAGTCGGCATGTGGCAAGCCGTAGCCCAAATAGCCGCGCGCAATCGAAACGACCAAGCGAAGATGTGACATAACCATTTGCTGCGCCGCACTCAAGTCATTGTTGTTACGCAAACGTGTTGCCAAATCAATTTCTTGCTCGGCGGTCAACATTGGTAAACGATTGACGGCAGAAATATAGGCGTCGATATTGCCTAAACTACCTGTGAAGCCCAATACCATCGCGGTATTGTCGGATGCCAAGTTCATATTCATTGTCGCGCTGCTGGTCATTTGGTACTCCTATTCTGCAAAACATCAAAGCGATCGAAATACAGATTTTTACTGATGTTATTCGGTTCAGGGGTAAATATTAGCACTCTACTGCGTTGAGTGCTAATAATCATAAATTATAAGTTAAATCCCTTGTGAAAGCTTTTGCGTAAAAGTAACGCTTTTTGTAGGGATGTTTATTCTTTGAGTGTTTCTACGCAGAAAAGTTTCATGCTTGGCGAAATCGACTTGACGTCAACTCCTTACAAGTCTGTTCTTTGGCACCTTTATAAACCCATGTGCAAAGTCATTCTGTACGTTGCTGCACATGGTTGAGCCCTGTGTGCGCTGAAACCATGCTTTAACGGGTGCGTTGAAGCTGCCGCCAGGCCGATAGAAACGCGCCTAGCAAGCCAAGTCCTAGGCTAACGATAAGTAAAATCGCGCTGGGAAGTATAGCCAAGGGGCGCAATTGAAAATCTGAGCCGTACAGTTTTACAAAATCAGCGATGGCCGTATTCAAAGGGCCTAAACCAAGCGCGATCCCGCCCAAGGCCAATGCACAGGCGAGTAGGCCTAAACCAGCGCCGGTGTAGTAATACGGTTGCCTGATAAAGCTATTGGTTGCCCCTAAAAGTCGACTGACGGCAATTTCTGCTTGATGCGACATCACTTGCAAGCGCGTTGCATTAAAAACCACCACGATCACAACTATTCCCAAGGTAAGCGCTAGAAAAATGAGTCCAACTTGTAATATTTGCACAAATGCTGATAAACGATTCACCCATGCCGAATCGACTTGTACCAAATCAACATCGTTAATCTTCTTCAGTCGCTCCATTAGAGCGGGGATCCGCACCGCATCTTCCGCATTGAGCGATATCACATACGCATCAGGTAAGGGATTATTTCCCAGAGTGGCGAGTAATTCGGCGAGATCGGAGCTTCCTTCCATGTCAGTCAGCGCTTTTTCTTTTGGAGTGAAGCGCAGGCTTGCTGTCACATTGAGATCTTTTAATGACTGCCTAATTGGCCCTGCTGCGGCATTTGCCGCGCTGCGAGTGCTTGTCGTTTTAAAGAAAACGCTGACTTCGGGATTGATCGCGAGTTGTTTCGCGACCGGACGTATGTTGTCGATCAGCGTTAAGCCAGCAATTGGTAGAGCAAGCGCGATGGCGACGACCAATACGTTAAACAAGAAATTACCAGGGCCGGCGCGTACGTGAGACGCTGCGACCTTGATCGCGTGCGCATGCTGTCTGAGCCAAAGATTCATTATTGTCTCCCCGGCACTTGTGGCGCCTGTATGGCAGATTCCCACGTCTTGCTGATGCTGCCCCGATTCAGAAAGATGACGCGACTCGATTGTTCAAACAAATGATCGTCATGGCTAGAGATGATGCAAGTCACACCAGCGCTCTGAAACGCTTTCAGCGTAGAAATAACGAGTTGGGCATTCTCTTTGTCGAGAAATGCGGTAGGTTCATCGGCCAAAATCACTTCGGGCCGATTCACTATCGCCCGTGCGATGGCCACCCGTTGCTGTTCGCCGCCAGATAAAGAAAGGGGGGATTGACGTTCACGCCCTGCCAAATTAACCCGCTCCAGCGCGACTAAGGCGCGCGCTTTTGCTTCGTTAGCAGACGCGCCGACCACGGTCATGGGCAACATGACGTTTTCTAAAATATTTCGATCAGCGAGCAAGGCATGGTCTTGCAAAATCAGGCCAAGGCGACGGCGAAAGTAAGGCAAGCT
>CAYPNW010000204.1:0-1829 GCA_964411965.1 uncultured Burkholderiaceae bacterium | reverse complement strand
TCGACAAACTCTCCCGCATTGAAGGCCTGCAAATCTTCAATTTGCTCACCCACGCCAATAAAGTAAACGGGGATAGGACGCGTCTTGGCAATTGCCGCTAGCACGCCGCCTTTTGCTGTTCCATCGAGTTTAGTGATGATTAAGCCCGTGAGCCCAAGTGCATCATCAAAGGCTTTTACTTGTGCTAAGGCATTTTGGCCCGTATTGCCATCAATAACCAATAAGACTTCGTGCGGCGCGGTGCTTGAACCTTTCGCAATCACGCGTTTGATTTTTTTGAGTTCTTCCATCAAGTGCAGTTGTGTAGGAAGACGGCCTGCTGTATCCACCATCACCACGTTGATGCCGCGTGCCGTGGCCGAAGCGACGGCGTCAAACGCCACTGCTGCCGGGTCACCAGATTCCTGCGCGATGACCGTAATGCCATTGCGGTCGCCCCACACGCTCAACTGTTCACGCGCAGCAGCGCGAAAGGTGTCACCAGCGGCTAGCAATACGGTTTGCTGGTGTTTTTGTAAATGCTTGGCTAATTTTCCGATGGTGGTGGTTTTTCCTGCGCCGTTTACGCCGGTAATCATCATCACCAAAGGTTGGAATCGCCCTAGTTCCAAAGGTTTTTGCAGCGGCGATAACATCGCAAGTAATAGACGCTTAAGCGCTAGACGCACTTGCTCGGCGTCTGTCAAATTTTCTTCTTTCACCACGCGTTTTAAACTACTCAGTAAAAACTCCGTTGCTTCCACACCCGCATCCGAGGTGAGCAAGGCAGCTTCAAGTTCTTCGTACAAGTCTTCATCAATTTTCGCGCCGACAAAGAGACGAGAAAAGTTGCTAGAAGTTTTTGCTAAACCGCTCTTTAAGCGCGAAATCCATGAGCTTTTTGGTGCAGTTAACGCGTCAGTTTCTGACTTTGCAGGTGGCTGCGTTGATGTGCTTGATGCTGTCGTTAAATCAGGCGTGTCGACTGGGGGCTTTTTCTTAAAAAAACTGAACATCGATATGGGCTTTGGAAGAGAGGTTGGCGGGTTAAAATGCTGCCATTCTAACAGACGCACTGATGCATTTTTATGCGCAGCAAAAGGTACAGTTTTCGACATGTCAAAGCCAACAAAAAAAACCACTACGCCACGGCAACCCGTGCACGGACGCCAACATCGCCACCAAGTCCGCATTATTGGCGGGCAATGGAAACGTACCCTTTTGGATGTGATTACCGCAGAGGGCCTGCGCCCCACCCCTGACCGGGTGCGTGAAACACTATTCAACTGGCTCAATCATCAGTTACATAGCAATTGGATAGGCGTCACTTGTCTCGATTTATTTGCTGGCAGTGGTGCTTTGGGATTTGAAGCGGCGAGCCGAGGCGCAGAAAAGGTGGTCATGGTTGAGGTAGTCAGCGCGGCTTGCCAACAATTGCAAGAAGTCTGCACAAAACTCCAAGCCAGCCAAGTTCAGATCAAACGTGCAGACGCAAATCGAGTGCTTCAGCAAATGCAAGCGGCCGGCGAAAAATTTGACGTGATTTTTCTTGATCCGCCTTTTGGTAAAGATAGCCTTGTGACACTTTTGCCTGCTTGCTTACCGCTATTAAAGCCCAATGGCCTACTGTATGCCGAATCTGAATTGCCTCTGCATCTACCAAAAGAAACCACCATGCGTATCGATTTGCCTTGGTGCGCAGGATGGGAGTTGTTGCGTGCTGATCAGGCCGGCTTGGTGCATTTCCATCTGTTGCGTGCAAGTCGCCCTGCGCTAGACGGTACAGAAGTTAATTCCATTTCCAAATCAATTGTGTCTAGGCGACGATCCGCAGACAGTGCTGTGGCACG
>CAYPNW010000203.1:2786-4518 GCA_964411965.1 uncultured Burkholderiaceae bacterium | reverse complement strand
TAATCAATACCGTTTTGAATCGCGGCGAGTACCTGTGCAATATTTTCACTGCTCTCTGTAAAACTCGCTAATGCACCTGCTGGCGTGATTTTTCCGCTATTGAGTTGATCAAACCAGTAATCGAATCCTAATTGGTCTGGTGCTCTATGCAGAACGTTTTGGTAAAAATTATTGATCAAAACGGATGTGGTCGGATTAGTTCCATACAAGGTCTGAAATTCGGCGGAACTGAAAAAGCCTGCTGCAACTTTAGTCAGATCAGATCCTTTGTCCATATCTTTAATCCAATAACCCAATCCCGCCAAATCCGGCTTGCGTCCAAACGCCGCCTGATAAATTCGATATGCTTGCCCAGCGCTCCCATTAATATCAAAGGCGACTGCGCCATCTGCGAACTGCAAGCGCTCTACTTGATTCAAGGCGTCCGTGCCGTCACGTGTGGTGAGAGAATTATCTTTAACCGCAAGACTCGCCAGATTTCCCGTTAGGGTATATTCGGCGCGTTGCCCAGCGTAGACAGCCGTATCGATACCAGCACCGCCGGAAATCGTATCATTCCCGCCTAAGCCGTTGATGACATCGTTGCCATTGGTGCCCGCCATTACGTCGGCATTTGCCGTACCGATTAAGGTTCCTTGTGCGAGCGTTGTAAAGCTGTACGAGTTGTTTCCCACAAAAGCGTTACCTGCGATGTCTTTCACCACGCCGCTCGCTAGGCTCACTTTGTACCCTGTGCCAAAACTTAGATCGCTACTAGGGTTGATGGTGAGCGTATTTCCTGAAACCGTTACGTTCGGGCTGGTTGCAACGTTGTAACTGGCAAATTGCGCGCCGCTGGCCGTGCTAATGGTAATGACGCCCGTTCCCTTGGTAATCGCCTCGCTAAAGGTGAGAACGATGTCCTTATTGGGGACAACATTGGTGGCACTTAATCCAGGACTATAACTACTCACCGTTGGGGCGACCGTGTCGCCAAAATAAGTGGTGAGGTCTATAGTGTCAGCACCCCCAGAAAATACCAAACGTTCAATGCTAATGAGCGTTAGATGTACTGGCGCACTGCCCGCAGATATTGTGTCAACATGAATTACACCATTGGCATCCTTCGTAATGGTGAATTCGGTGCGCTTGGCGTCACCTAATGTGACAGTATCAATACCTTCCAAACCGTCAAAAGTGAAAGTGCCGCCGCTTTGCGCAATGTTCCAGCGGTCGTTTCCCGTACTTCCCGTATATGTAGGCATTTTTGCGCTCCTTTTTTCCAAAGACTAAAATATGCCACCAAACGAGCGCAAACTATGTATAAAAACCGCAAACTGTGTAACAAAAACTATCCGAGGTACACCGTGTAATCAATACCATTTTGAATTGCACCCAATACCTGCGCGATATTTTCTGTACTTTCAGTAAAGCTCGCTAAGGCGGCAGCAGCGGTCACTTTACCCGTGCTAAGTTGGTCAAACCAATAATCAAAACCAGCTTGATCCGGTGCGCGGTGCAATACGTTTTGGTAAAAATTGTTGATCAACACTGTGTTGCTAGGGTTAGTACCATACAGTGCTTGGAATTCAGAGGAGCTGAAGAAGCCCGCAGCCACTTTTGCTAAATCAGAACCTTTGTCCAAGTCATTTATCCAGTAACCCAAGCCAGCCAAATCAGGCTTACGTCCAAATGCTGCTTGGTAGATGCGATAAGCCTGCCCAGCACTGCCATTAATATCAAAAGCGACTGC
>CAYPNW010000203.1:0-2686 GCA_964411965.1 uncultured Burkholderiaceae bacterium | reverse complement strand
GTGAAATTGTAGCTGCTCGAGCCAATGAAATTATTTCCGGCGAGATCTTTAACGGTCCCAGTCCCTAAAGTAACGTTATAGCTGGTGTTGAAATTCAAGTCCGTGCTCGGATTAATCGTCACGGTGCTCCCAGATACGGTGACGTTCGGGCTCGTCGAAATATCATACGTTGCGAACGGCGTGCCATTTGCTGCCGTAATTGAAATGATGCCATTACCTTTTGTGATAACTTCATTAAAAGTTAACACAATATCTTTGTTTGGGACGACATCGGCAGCGTTGATACCAGGGTTGAAGCTGGTAATAGTTGGCGCTGTTACATCACCAAAATATGTCCGCAAATCGACGCGATCAGCGCCGCGCGAGAAAACGAGAATTTCGACGTTTTTCAAGGTGAGGTGAAGTTGTTCACTGGCTGCAGAAATAACATCTACATGTACTGTCCCATCTGCATCACGGGTAATGGTGTAACCCGATCGAACAGCTGCCCCTAGAGTTACGGTATCAACACCATCAAGTCCATCAATTGAGTAAGTTGCACCAAAGCCTAGGTTAAAAGTGTTATCCGCGTTTGTGCCTATAAACGTTGTCATTTTATTTTCATCCCTACAATCAAAAAATCTTTTTTGCTATGTTCGCTGTTTAGCTCGCATCGCCCTTGTTCATCAATACTTCACCATCATGTCTGATCGCCAAATAACGCATGCCGGAGCGATCCAAAAAATCTTTTCCATCTTCTTCCATCAACATCGCGATCGTGGTGCAGTTGCCCGCAACGACGGCAAGTGGCGCCAGTACACTGATCGAACGCCAATAGCTTGCGGGTTGTCCGGTTCTGGGGTTGATGATGTGGCAGTAACGTTTACCGTCAACTTCAAAAAAACGTTCGTAGTCGCCACTGGTCGCCAAACCGCCTTCTTCGACCGGGATGGTGGCAATCAAATGTCCTTTTTCACGTCTTGGATCTTGAATGCCTATCATCCACGGATCACCATTTGGCTTTGGCCCTATCACCCGTAAATCACCGCCTAAATTGACGTAGCCGTTTCTTATACCTTTGTGCGACAAGATCGAAGCTGCGCGATCTGCTGCATATTCTTTACCAAATCCACCAAAATCGATTTCCATGCCTGCGATGGGCAATTGCAAGGTTTTTTCCTTGCGTTGCACACTTTGCCAATCAACTAATTTTCTGACTTCATCGACTTCACTTGTGGTTGGTAGGCGCTGTTCTTTGAAATTCCACACGCGCCGAAACACACCAGACGTAATATCAAACAATCCACTACTTGCTTGATAGAGTGAATTCGCATAGTTGAGTAGCGACAAGGTTTCGTCGTCGCAACTTGTCGCTTCCTTACCTGCTGCGCGATTTATTTTTGTGATGATGCTGTCATCTCGATAACGCGAAAATTTTTGCTCGATTCTGCGAACTTCATTGACTGCTAATGCCGCTAATTCTTTTGCGATTTTTTCATCATTAGCCGCAATGACCACCTGACAATTGCTGGCCATTGCGGTAAACGGGATGTCAAAAATCTCCATACTCAATATCGTGAAAAATGTGCTCGATAAATTTTTTTAAACCACATCAGAACTGGCGTGCGATGCCAACATAAAAGTTTCTAGCCCTAAATGTGGCTAAGTCTGGACTGCCATTGCCAAATATTTGCAGTCCCGCGCGCTGCGTGTAATGTTCAAATTTCAAATCGAGCGTCCATTTTTCGGCTAACTGTTTCGTCACCTTCAAGCCGTAGGTAATGCCGCCGAAATTCGCCAAGCGTTGATCGAGGCTGTAATTCACAGCGCCATCAGGGGGGCTGGGTAAAAACGGAAATAGAGCGGGGTCGGCGTCGACATAAAACTTTGCAGCTGTCTGGGTGTAGTAGCGCAAGGACGGTGTAATCGTCCAGCCATTTCCCAACGGGTGCACGTATTCTGCGCCCAGGGTATGCGAATTGATTCCCCAGTTGTCATCGAAATAGCGATAATTCCACCTTAGCGTGCCGTCAGTCGAGGTTAAATGATGATTCCAACGTGCGACCAAGGTTCCGCTGTTGCGCTTGCGAGGGCGCTCGTCAGAAAACTTGTAAGGGTCAGAAAAATAACCACTGCCGTCTGAATAACCCAGAGTCAGTTGGACGATATCGTTTTGTGTGACGACTTGCGTAACACCCAACACAAAGTCGGAAACGTGCTTGCGCTCGCCAACTACAACCTTATTGTTGGGGTTGATTTCGTCATTCACAAAACCAGCGCCAGCCGTAAACGTCGTGTTTTTATCTTCAGTGGACAGGCTGCCTTGCAGCGAAAAACCGCGCGACAAATAGTCAGATTCGCTTGAAACATTGGCACCGAATGTGAGGGTTCCATGCTCGAAATAACGCGTCACGTCGGCATCGGCAGCACGTCGATAATCGCGCAATCTAGTGATCGCGAAGGTGTGAAATGCCGGAGATGCGCCAGTAATGCTATCGGTTACGATGCCCGCGCTCACTGCCCATTCATCGGTGATCGGTGCCAGCACTCTAAATGCGGTCGCTTTCACACGAATACGGTCTCTATCAGGTTGGCTGTCGAGGTAATCGAGATACTTAATGCTGACAACGCCATGCTCGGGCGCGGTTTCCGCATGAACGTTACCGGCGAGAGGTAAGCTTAAGGCCGCCGCCATTAATGCAGCGCC
>CAYPNW010000202.1:0-4522 GCA_964411965.1 uncultured Burkholderiaceae bacterium | reverse complement strand
CTAGGTTCTTGCGTTTTGAGTCAAGCTTGTGCCTTGAGTCGTTGTAGTACGCCCAAGCCAGCGCGTTTGCCCGTCGCAAAGCAGGCACTGAGCAAGTATCCTCCTGTTGGAGCTTCCCAATCGAGCATTTCGCCAGCGCAAAAAATGCCTGGTAAGGCTTGCAGCATCAGTTTGTCATCTAATGCGCTCCATTCGACGCCACCCGCACTGCTGATCGCCTCGTCAATTGGGCGTGGACGCACAAGTTTCAGGGGGAGTGCTTTTACCGCCTTGGCCAATTGTGCTAGTTCGGCGTGGTCCGATGCAAGTAGGCATTCGCGTAGCATGGCGGTTTTTAATTTATCCAAACCAAGCTTGCTTTGTAAATGGCTAGATAAGGAGCGCGAGCCACGCGGCGTCTGCATTTCCATTTGCACTCGCTCACCACTTTTCCCCGGCGCTAGATCAAGGAAAAGTTCGACATAGCCTGATTTGGTGATGTGCTCACGTAGCGTTGCAGACAAAGCGTAAATCAAACTGCCTTCGATACCATTTTCTGTGATGACAAATTGTCCTTGGCGCTGCTGGTGCTGGCCATTTTCATCAATGTAATGGGCGATGACGTTCGTCAATGGCTGCCCAGCAAAACGCTCACGAAAATGGGCTGACCAATCGACATCGAATCCACAATTGGCTGCTTTTAAGGATGCGACGGCGACACCATGTTGTTGCAAAAGCGTGACCCATGCGCCATCCGAACCTAGCCGCGCCCAACTTCCACCGCCCAAAGCCAACACCACAGCATCTGCTTCAACGAGTTTCTCGTCATCACCATGGGCAAATTTGAGTGCCTGATTCTGCCATCCCAGCCAACGATGACGCATGTGAAATCGCACGCCGCTTTCGCGCAGGCGATGTAGCCAAGTACGCAGTAGTGGTGCCGCTTTCATGTCAGTTGGGAAGACTCGGCCAGAACTACCGACGAAAGTGGCGATACCTAATTCGTCAGCCCAAGCACGAATGTGCGCCGCGCCAAATTCTTGCAGCAGTGGTGCCAAAGTTGACGCGCTTTCTCGATACCGCTGTACAAATGTTGCACTCGGCTCCGCATGCGTTAAGTTCATTCCGCCTTTTCCTGCCAACAAAAACTTGCGACCAACGGAAGGCATGGCGTCGTAAAGATCAACCGCGAAACCGCCGCCAGCAATGGTTTCGGCCGCCATCAAGCCGGCTGGGCCGCCGCCAATCACCACCACACGTGCAGCCTTGTTCGACATTGTTTCTTTATTCCTCAATTGCTTAAACCCAGAATTTTCAGGTGAAGTACATGCCGCGCCGTTTGACGTAGCAAATAAAAAAGGGCGAAGAATTACTTCGCCCTAAATTATCCCGCATTCTACGCGCGCCTTTTTTCCTTACTTACCCCAATACGACTGGTAGTGGGCGCGGAAATCGTTTGATGGGTCGAACACATTTTTTGGGCCGCCGTCGTAGGCGATATTTTGGCTAGTAACTAAGTGCACTTGCGACACAAAGCCGCTAGGCGCAACGCCTGAAAACGCCCGATTGAGTTCGTCGACAATTTGCCAGCTATGTAGCAAGATGGGTTCGGGCACCGTCCCAATTTGCAAGGCACTAGTGCGAATCCGCTTGTATGCATTTTGTGAGCCGTCGCCAGCAGATAAGCCCAACACTTTATTTGTTGCGAACAGCGCAGCGATTTCAGGCCTTTCCATAAAATCGAAGTAGGCGTCATTCACAGCAACAGCGTGCGTCCATTTCGCGCCGAATTTCTTGGTCAGCGCCTCAACAACTGGTGTCATCTTGCGATAGGCATCAGCGACAGGTAATTCTTCAACGCTTAGCAAACGACAACTTTCGCACTGGCGAATGACCTCAATAATTGCGCTGGACTTGGCAGTGGAGTAAGGATTAGAAGAGTCCGCAAACACCACGATACCTGCTTTACTATTCGATTCCACCACGCCGTATAGCGCAGCAATTTGCGCGGCTTCTTTCGCATTGCTGGTGATATTGGTGAATAACAAACCTTCCATCGGGCCAGGTTTGATGCTGGCATGCCAACCAACGACAGGGACTTTGGCTTCATGCGCCAAAGCGAGACCCGCTTTTTGATTGATTGCATCAATACCAGACAGAATGATGCCGTGAGGTTTGAATTCCAGTGCCTGTGCGATAACTTTTGACGCTTGGTTGCATTGGCGCCGGCAGTCAATTAACAGAACTTCCCAGCCAGTCCCCGCAGTAGCTTCACGTAAGCCGTTATAAATTCCGAACACGCCAGCGTCGTTCATATCAGAGGCGACATAGACGATCTTTTTGTTCTTTTGTAATTTTGGCCCGTTGGTCGGACCTTCCCACTTTGATTTCAGACCGGCGGCCTTCGCGACTTTGGCGTTAGCGCGGCTTAGAAAAAGTGCCGAGTTCTCTTGCGCAAACGCATTTCCCACCGAACCAACTAGCACACCAAATAGCACACCTAGACAAACTAAAACTCGACTGCGAATAACCATCATATTTTCAATTCATGTTGATGAAGATTTGGTCGTACTGTCTTCCAGACCTGTGGGTCAATGAAGACAAAACATCCGAATCTTGTGGGTAAAATAAATTCGGCACGGTGCTCTTTTGGAGCAAGCCATGCCGTAATGATCTCTGTCATTATGTCAAGTGCAGAACAAGAGCGATTTGATTATTGCAGAAAATTGTTCTGCGTAAATACTGAATCTCTTGCCCCAACTCATCATGAAAGTTTATTCTGTAAGCAATTGTAAATATGAATTTAATTCACAATTTTTTACTTTTTTTGAGTTTTAATTTGAAATTCGTCGCCAGTTTGCGACAAACGCGTCGTTTGAGCTTTCGGATTTAATAGCTGTTTTACATCAAGACTGATGAGTTATTGCCAACGTATCTCACCCGAACCCGTTCTATCCACACTTTTCTTGCTTGGATTGCCATAGATCGTTGCGTCCCCGCTGCCAGTCAGGCGCACTTTCACTTCCTGCGAAGCAAATACTTTTAAGTCACCGGAACCGCCACCAGTCACCAACGCTTGTGCCGCCTTGAGATTGGTCGCATCCAAGTCGCCTGAACCCATTAATTTGCTGTTCAATGATTTGGTTTGCCCTCTTACAATGGCATCACCAGAGCCGAACAATTCCAAATCAATTTGCTCGTTGTTAAGCAAGGTCCAAGTGCTATCGCCACTGCCGTAATTCGTGCTGGCGATTTGCTGGAAGTCGCCTTCGAAATGGAAGTCGCCAGAACCGCGCATCGTCACATCGAGCCGTTTGCCATTGAAATTTTTAATGCGTGCATCGCCACTGCCTTGCATTTGCAATTTCTCTAAATTAGGTAAGGCAAGCTCAACTACTAAAGGTTGGCGAATAGTTACGATAATGCCGCGCGTACCCAAATACAGCGTTTTACCCTCAATTTTGGTCGTAATACGAGGCAACATGCTGAGTTCGCCTTTCAACATCAAGCTAGGCGTTGCTGACTGACGAAGCTCTAGATCGACCGGGCCCGTCATCACAATATTTACGATGTCAGATTCAATCGGACGGCTTTCCGTGCCGATAGGCGTCGCAGCATGGGCGCGCATAAAACCTGCCGTTAGTGCAATAAACACCAACGCTGCGACTAACATACCTATGCCAGTTTTGATTAATGTTTTCATGATTTTCTCCTTGATTTGATTCAATGTTTCGATGCTCGTTATTGCTGGTTGTTTTTACCCATCTTGTCGTTAAGCTGTTTGCGGAAGGCGCAATAAGGAAATGTTCCAACGTAAGTAATGTTTGAAACCAACAAACGTGACTTTGGTCATGAACAGACTAAACAGAAATAAGAGAATGCCGCCCAATAACAGACCAAATCCTTTGAATGCACTGACTTCATTGAGACGATTGCCGATGCGCAGGCTGCGTTTTTCGGGTTTGGTTTCAGTGCTTTGAGCTGTCGTGCTGACACTTTCATCCTTGGCTTCTTTTTCTGAGGTAATTGTTGTTTCACCTTTGTCGTGCGTAACGTGGATGCCGTTTCCTGAAATATCGACCACCACATCGCCGTTATAAGAACGATCATGACGCTCGAAACTCATGTGGTGATGTTTATACGGAAGTTCTATCGTCATTTGTGGCACGCCGGATAAGCTCGCGGCGGTTATGATGATGCCGGCAATGTAAAAGGCCAGAGACGTGGCATAGGCTGAAAACAGCATGGCGGTGTACACGACGGCAGGAAACACCATGAGCAAATTGAAGACCAACACACCCAAGCCCGCGACCAGTAAGCTGAGTAAATTGCTTGGACTAAAATCATTTTTAAGTGTTGTCAGTCGTAAATTCGCGCGCTTTTGTGCGGCAACTAATTGCGGCGTTGGGAGCTTCGCGGCGATTTCCTCTTCAGTTTGCCCAGCGACCAAGCCATCGACGAATTTGCCTTCGTAAGTCCACAGCGTATCCTCGATTAGTTCGGCCGGTAAGCCTTCCAACTCGCGGCGCAGGGTATTCATGTA
>CAYPNW010000201.1:0-4557 GCA_964411965.1 uncultured Burkholderiaceae bacterium | reverse complement strand
GCGAGCGATTTTGAGCCGCTGCTTGAGACTGTATTAAAAGAAGATCGTTTTTTAGTTGCCATTAGTTTCAAAAATCAAAAAATTGGTTATGAAGTTGTTCGCGCATGTTGCTTGAATCACTTGCGCGCTTAAACATTAACTGCTCTAGGCGAATCGCCGTGCTTCGCCTTTACCAAACAAATTACTCACACAACGCCCACACAAAGTTGGATGCTCTTGATTAGCGCCAACATCTGCACGGTAATGCCAGCATCGTTCGCACTTTTGGTAAGTCGATGGCGTTACGATCACTGCCTCGACTTCATTGTTTGCGGTCTGCACAACTTGCGCTGCTGAAGTGATTAACGCGAATTTCAAGTCATCCTGCAAACTCGCAAGGGCTTCAAACTTGATGCCATTTGCTTTGATTAATACCTCGGCTTGCAATGATGAACCGATACCTCCCGCGACGCGTACTTCTTCTAACTGTTTTGTCACATCTGTGCGAATTTCACGTAACAGCGTATATTTTTCAAGCAAAGTCGCCGCATCATCAATTTCTGGCAACGCATAGTACAACTGCGTGAAGATGGTTTCATCGCTTGCTGCAAATGCTTCGGCGCTAGAAAAAACTTCCCATGCCTCTTCTGCTGTAAAGGAGAGCGTCGGCGCCATCAGGCGCAACAAACTTTGCGTGATATGCCATAGCGCAGTTTGCGCTGATCGACGGGCAAAAGAATTCGTACCGCTGGTGTACAGGCGATCTTTCAAAATATCGAGATAAAAACCACCTAAATCTTCCGAGCAAAATGATTGCAATTTCGCGATGACAGGATGAAATTCAAACACTTGGTAGTGGTTCAAAATGTCATTTTGCAATTGCGCCATATTGGCAATTGAATAGCGATCAATTTCAAACAAATCCTTAATCTCAACGGCATCTTTCATCACGTCAAAATCAGACGTGTTGGCTAATAAAAAGCGCAAAGTGTTGCGAATACGTCGATAAGACTCGGTCACGCGTTTTAGGATCTCGTCAGAGATTGACAATTCGCCTGAGTAATCTGTCGACGCTACCCATAGACGCAAAATGTCCGCACCCAAAGAGTCCGAGATTTTTTGTGGCGCCATGGTATTGCCCAGCGACTTGGACATTTTTTTACCATCGCCATCGACTGTAAAACCATGCGTGAGCAAAGCTTTGTACGGCGCGCGACCGTCCAGCATCGCCGCAGTCAATAAGGACGAGTGGAACCAACCGCGATGTTGGTCTGAACCCTCCATGTACAGATCGGCAGGGAAGTGTGACTGTTGGGCGTGTGAGCCGCGTAAAACTGTTTGATGTGTTACGCCGGAATCAAACCACACGTCTAAAGTGTCGCGGTTTTTTTCGTACATGGCCGCGTCGTCACCGAGAAGGTCGGCAGGTTCAATTTTTTGCCAGGCTTCGATACCTTCTTTTTCAATTCTTAAAGCAATCTGTTCCAATAATTCGGGGGTGCGTGGATGTAACTGCCCCGTTTCCTTATGCAAGAAGAACGCCATAGGAACACCCCATTGGCGTTGGCGCGACAAAGTCCAATCAGGGCGATTCGCAATCATGCCGTGCAGACGTGCCTTACCCCATGCCGGGAAAAATGCAGTTTCTTCAATCGCGTTTAATGCCGTTGTGCGCAGGCTTTCGGCGCCGTCATTCGGCAGATTATCCATGCTGGCAAACCATTGCGAGGTTGCACGATAAATGATCGGTGTTTTATGACGCCAGCAGTGCATATAGCTGTGCTCAAACATTTTGAAGGAAAACAAGGCTCCCGCTTCACGAAGCTTGTCGCAAATGGGTTTTGATGCCTCCCAGATCGTCATGCCAGCGAAGAAAGGCAACCAAGACGCATAACGACCATCTCCCATCACGGGGCTGATGATCTCGTCATCTTTCATACCGTGCGATTTACACGATTTGTAATCTTCGATACCGTAAGCGGGCGCAGAGTGCACGACGCCAGTGCCGCTCTCTAGCGTGACGTAATCAGCTAAATACACGGGCGACAAGCGGTCATAGCCTGCGTCCATCGCTGCTAACGGGTGTTTAAATTTCACCTCGGACAGCGCAGCGCCTAGGCAAGTCGCAATCACCTCTCCTTGCAAACCGTAATTCGTCAGGCTCGCTTCGACCAAATCGTTTGCCAAAATCAACAAAATTGGTTCGCCATTACGTTCCGTTTTTACCAGTGCGTAGGTAAATTCAGCGTGCATATTCAACGCTTGGTTTGATGGTATGGTCCACGGCGTGGTGGTCCAAATCACGCAGTAACCTTTGTCTAGTGGCAGTTTATCGAGCTTAAACGCGGCGGCAATCTTGTCGTTTTCTGCGAAGGGGAAACCAACATCGATAGATGGATCGCGTTTGTTTTCGTATTCAACTTCCGCTTCCGCCAACGCTGAGCCGCAATCAAAGCACCAATTCACTGGCTTTAAGCCGCGATACACATAGCCTTTTTCAAGTAGTTTGCCTAAAGCGCGAAGCTCGTCAGCCTCGTTGCCAAACGCCATTGTTTTGTAGGGATTGTCCCATTCACCCAAAACGCCTAGACGAATGAAGCCTGCTTTCTGGCGTTCGATTTGTTCATCAGCGTAAGCGCGCGCTTTGGCTTGTACTTCGGCGACGGGCAAGCCTTTGCCGTACAGCTTTTCGATTTGAATTTCAATCGGCATACCATGGCAATCCCAACCGGGGACATACGGTGCGTCAAAGCCCGCCAATGTGCGCGCTTTCACAATCATGTCTTTCAATATTTTATTGACGGCATGACCAAGATGAATGTCACCATTTGCATACGGTGGACCATCGTGCAAGATGAAACGTGGTCTTCCTTTGGCAGCTTTGCGAACCCGTTCATAAATCTTTTTATCTTGCCATTGCTGCACCCATTTTGGCTCGCGTTTAGCAAGATCGCCACGCATGGGGAAGGGTGTTTCCGTCATATTGACGGGATACTTACTGGCAGATTTTTCGCCCATATTGGTCTTGTTATTGTTGCTGGCGACTTCTTTTTTTTCGTTAGACATACGTAATTTTAATGAGTAGTAATAGGAAAGCACACCCGATGATTTGGGGCTGTGGTGCAAAAAGTGTGTAGCTGAGCGAGCGTCAAATTCGGTCTGTTGCACCAGTGGTCTGGTGGCGAAAAAAAGCCCGTGCGTTTTGCGCATCTTGGTTGATTGCGTCCACCAAGCTCGGCAAATCGGCGTATTTCACCTCGTCGCGCAATTTGCTCAGAAACTCAATTTGCACCAACTTGCCATACGCGTCGCCTTTGTAGTCGAACATGTGCGTTTCCAGTAAAACACGCCCACTGTCATCTACGGTGGGACGCACGCCAAGGCTCGCTACGCCTTGAAGCGCTTGTGGCGCAAGGCCGTGCACCTGCACAACGAAGATGCCCTGTAGAGCAGGTCGGTGGTGTGCAATACGCACATTTAAGGTCGGAAAACCCAAGGTGCGACCGAGCTTTTGCCCATGAATGACGTGACCTGAAATTTGGTAAGGGCGACCTAATAAATTTTCTACTTGTAAAAACTCACCAGTTGCCAAGGCTGCACGCACAGCAGATGACGAAATTCGCACGCCTTTATCTTCAACTACCGGCATGACTTCGAGTTCAAAACCGTATTTCTTTCCCGCTTCCAGCAAAGTGTGAATATCGCCTGCGCGCTTTGCACCAAAGCGAAAATCATCGCCCACCATCAACCACTTCACGTGCATGCCTTCAACCAAAATTTCTTCGATAAACTCGATCGGCGAAAGTGCTGCGAAATGGGCATTGAAATGTTCAACAATAACCTTGTCGACCCCAGCGCTGGTTAGGTACGCCAAATTGTCGCGCAGATTAGCAATGCGCCGTGGTGCTTTCGATTCGTCACCCAAGCGCTGAGCAAAAAAAGCCCGAGGATGCGGCTCGAACGTCATCACGGCTGCGTCGAGCTGCAAACGCGTTGCCGCGATACGCAAGCGCGCTAACAGTGCCTGATGGCCGAGATGTACCCCATCAAAATTACCAATCGCCAGCGCACAAGGCGCGCGAGCAGCAGCATTGGGGAGTCCGCGAAATACCTTCATAGGTTTGCTTAAAATTGAGTAAGACGGTGCGTGAGACAAAACCTAAGATTATAAAGGGATTCAAGCCTTATTTTGCCTTGGCTGGCACGTCAAATGCGCTTTTTGTCGGAAAACTCGCTGCTTAGGCTTACATCGCACGCTGGAAACGGCAGTTCCCGTCAAATAGAAGACCGATTTACATCGAAATTAGCTTAAGCATGTCTGATAAAGGCGCACGTTTCTACTATTGATGATGCGACCAATTCAGCGAATCGGATGCCAAATACGCGTCGACGATTTCTTTGCTGCCTGTGGCGTGTTTTATTACGTGGCCGCAATCACAAATACCTTGATAGGGTTGGATGTGTGAGCATGCCGAGACTTTTTGTAAAAAAACTTTGACGGGCTTGGCGCATTGACTGCATTTAAAGGTAAGGATGCGGGCTGGTTTATTCATTTTTGGCTGCTATTTGATGGTTTTA
>CAYPNW010000200.1:0-4565 GCA_964411965.1 uncultured Burkholderiaceae bacterium | reverse complement strand
CACTAATTTCGCCGCTTGAACGCCGCTGCGCACGGCTGACTCCAAAGTGGCTGGATAGTCACTCGCCGTATAGTCGCCAGCGATAAAAAGATTTTCGTGGGCGGTAGTGTTGTCGGGACGGTGTAGATCGGGCGTGCACGAGAAGGTCGCGCGTTTTTCGGTAATCACTTGTTGCCAGATCGGCTGGGTGAATTCTGTTTTTTGGAATGTGTAAGCTAATTGGCGGGCGACATCTTCTGCGAGTTCAGCATGGCTGCGTTTATTTGCGTTAGCTGCGGCGCTGATGATAACGGCCATCAAGCCTTTTTGGTCTTCGTGAAGTTGGCCGCGATCAAATACAAATTGCCCCCATTGCAGTAGCTTGGGTTTGTCTTGCAAAGCGTAAAAAGGGCGTTCAAGCATTAACTCTTGCGGGTATTGCAAATACACAGTGGTAATTGATTCGTAATCAAACACCGCTGGCGTTTTCAGGTTCGCCTTCGCGTATTCGTTATTTTCATTGATGTGAATTTTCTCGACCAAGTCTGCGGCATGATCTGCTTGTGTTGCGATGATCACGGCATCCCATTCGCCCGTTAGTGAGGCGACGTCGTGATTGCATTCAAGTACCCATTTGTGACTTGATTCGAGACGCAGTTGTTTGACCGTTGTGCCTAAAACCACATTGCCGCCGTGCTGCTGCAAAAACTTTGCAGCGGTATTGGGAAGCAATGAAGATAGATCAAGGCGCGGCAGCAGCATGTCTGATGCGGAACGCTTGGCTCCCAAGCTATCACGTAAAACATTTAAAAACACACGGGCTGAGGCGCGCTCCGGCGGCGTATTGAGTGCTGCTAAACAAAGTGGAACCCACATTAATTCGCAAAGCCGATCGGTTTGATCGAAGCGCTCTAGCAACTCAGAAACGGAGCAATCTTTGTGTAACTGCCAGCCCATCCAACGGGCAGTGGTAGAAAAACGCGCAAGAGCCAATTTGTCTGCACGATTTAAGCCGGTGCTGCGCAGCAATGCAAATAATAGATGTAAGGGAGCAGGGAGTTTCGGCGCAAGAAATTGCATGCCGCCCGTCTCCGGCGGATAAATCATTTGCAGCGGCAGCGTGAGAAATGCCTCGCCTCTCTCGATTCCTAGGGTCTTCATGAGATCGAGCGTGGCCGAGTAGGCGCCTAAGAGGATGTGTTGGCCGTTATCAAGAAAGTTACCTTGGATTTCTACGCGTCTTGCCCGCCCACCCAACGTGCGGCTTGCTTCAATTAAGCTGACTTCGTGCCCCTGCTCTGCCAAGTTGCAAGCGGCAGCACAACCCGCCCAGCCGGCGCCAATCACGGCGACGCGCAGCGTTTGTTGGTGCTTGGAAGGCTTAGTTCGCATGGTCTAAACCATTAGCCGCGCAGATAGGCGCGCCATGCCAGCCAAAGTTTTCGGACGGGTGTCAGGGATATGCGTTGGTGCAAGACTTGAAAACCATCGCGCTGGATCTCAACCAGCAGCGCACGATAAATTGCAGCCATGATGAGACCAGTGCGTTGAGCCTTGCGATCTTCTGGTGGTAGCAGGGCAAACGCCTCTTCGTAGAGTTGCTGCGCGCGTTCGTACTGAAACTGCATCATTGCCGTGAATTTTTCGCTGTAACGAGCGTTGAGTATGTCAGAGGCGGTGACTTCAAATTGCTGCAATTCGTTGACAGGCAGATAAATGCGACCTTTGCGCGCGTCTTCACCGACATCTCTAATGATATTGGTCATCTGAAAAGCCAAACCTAGTTTTTCGGCAAACAGTTTTGTTTGCGGATTTTTTATGCCAAAAATACTGGCAGAAAGTATGCCTACGACGCTCGCCACGTGCCAGCAATATGCTTTCAATCCAATAAAATCCAGGTATCGATTTTGGTTGAGGTCCATTTCCATACCATCAATGATGGCTAACAAATGCGCATCATCTAGGCCGTATGTCTCGATATGCGGTCTGAGCGCTTTCGTTACCGGGTGTGTCGCTTGGTTCTTTAACATAGCGCCGATTTCGCTGCGCCACCAACCTAGCTTCGAGCGCGCAATGTTCTCATCGGTGGTTTCATCAACGACATCGTCGACTTCGCGACAAAATGCGTACAAGGCGGTGATTGCGCGGCGCTTTTCTGTTGGAAGAAATAAAAAACTGTAGTAAAAACTTGATCCGCTTTGGGCGGCTTTCTGTTGGCAATAGTCGTCTGGAGCCATAAAGTCGTGGTTGCCGCGATGGAGGTAAGGTGGGTGCAAAGTGAGTGCTACACGCTAAAGCCGATATGCTAACCGACTGGCAGAAAACTCACAAATTAATGCTCTCTCGAGTTGGAACGCGGCGGTAGAGAGCTTTTTTGAACGCTTTAAATGTTGAATGCGACAACTTTCGCGCTTGTGTATGAAGGGATGAGAGCGATTGTCATGCTGTACAATATTAGTTTGGCTCTCACTTCGAAAAGCGACTTACGGACGTCGCCAAAGTTGAGACGGTTTATCAACACACGCAATGCGCATTTTTAAGGCAGAAACTATCTTGGTTACATTGAAGAATAAATTGGTTAATCGTTTCAGAAATAAAACAGTTCTGTTAGGTGCGGTTGCCGTTAGCACATTGGTGGCCTGCGGCGGCTTTATTTACACCAGTGTCGGTGGGACTGTGACTGGGCTCGTCACTGGCAGTTCTTTAACACTGCGCAACGACGCCAATTTTTTAGTGAATTTATCTGCGGATGGCCCGTTCTCTTTTCGCGTTGCAAGTAATGGTTCGTATGTGATTTCGGTTGCCTCTCAACCAAATCCGGTGAACTGCACGGTGGCAAATGGAAGTGGAAAGCTAACAAGCAAAGAAGCAGTAACCAATGTTCGAGTGACTTGTGTGCCGAATGTGCCGCTCGCCGGCAATATCGTTGGCTTAGATGACGGCAAACCTATTAGCCTTGCAAATGGCTCGTTGGCGCCAGAAACGTTTACAGTAAAGGGTGCCTTCAAGTTTGCAAATTTTGTCGTTAATGGTGCAAGCTATTCAGTTGCGGTGGCTATTCAACCAGCAGCGCAGTTCTGTTCAGTAGCAAATGGAACAGGCGTTGCAAATAACACGAATTTGCCAGCAGCAGCAAATATTGCCGTTACCTGCGTTCCGGCCGTAGCAATTGCGGGTACGATTTCGGGTCTGAAGGCGGGCTCTAGCGTAGTTCTCACAAATAATGCGACTGAAGATTTGACACTGTCTACCAACACTACTTTTGCGTTTAACACCAGTTTGCTCAATGATGTGGCATATGACGTCAGGGTAAAAACGCAACCGACCGGGCAAACGTGTAGTGTGACCAACGGCGTGGGAAGAGCCATCTTGACTACGCCAGCGACGCCAACAAACATTTTGGTAAATTGTATTTAACCAAAACAGTGAGTGCGTCGATTGAGAGGTAAATCTTGAGCGAAGTAGTGTAAAAAACAAAAAAGCAAGTTGATTTCGACTTGCTTTTTTTATTTCCTACAAGCGTTCTAAGGTACCTGCGGAATTAAAATAAAAAATATCTTCCAGTTTAAAGCCCCAGTGCCCACCTTTTAATCTGACAAACGGCTCAAAACTGAAAAAAGAAGCGTCACCAAGTTTTTTACTGTTGTTCGAGTGAATGAACTCGCGATCTTCGCGCGTACGCGCCAAACTATGCCCGACATTATTGCGGTAATCCAAATTCACAAAGCCGCACTCTCTAATTTTGAGATTGGCCCAATCAAATAGCTGTCCAAAACTGGTGTTGGGCTGAACAATCTGCATCATCTTCTTCTGTAGTTGTTCTAGAAAGTGAATGCCCGCCTTAAATTCCATGGTCTTGGGGTTGTGCGCTACTTTCCCATTTTCGAATGGAAACGAACGAGCACAATCGCCCCAAAAATTTTCGTAGGTCGGACTTAAGTCGACTGTGATGAGATTGGAAAGCCCAACTTTTTCGTCGTTTGGCTCGTACTCTTTGCCAGGCACGGAGAGACAACTGCGGCTACCAAGTAGCACAAGAGCGGGGCACTGGTAATACCACGTATCTGCATAACCCAATTCTTTCAGCATGGCATGGGCTTTTTGCGCGATAGACTTTTCTGTATCTTCGGCGCCAATCATGTCGGGCAGCGCGTCAAGCACGCGCTTTGCGGCATCCTGTGCACGTCGATGTTCCTGAATGTGCAAATGGCTTGGCATTGTGGGTAACCTTAGACTTTTGGAGCATCGAAAGTGATGCCTTCGTGCTTTATTTTAGAGCTTTATTTTTTCTCTGCTGGTTTAATCTCATCATTACTTCCCGTTGCGGCACGCACGCCTGCGCGAGTCACATCAACCGCCGTGCCAACGACGGCACTTCCGACTTTGACTGTAGTGGAGACTGCTGCATCAGCGACGGCAATGACAACGCACGCCTGCAATGACAAAGCGGCAAACAGACAAGCCAATATCGTTGTTAATCTTCGTATCATGATTGTAAATAGAGGGGTAAATTGAAAAGCAAGGTTTTAATTAAACCTAGAAACGGCAGTTGAGCGCTTAAAAGTTTAATTAAGTTCATGTTTTTT
>CAYPNW010000199.1:1903-4568 GCA_964411965.1 uncultured Burkholderiaceae bacterium | reverse complement strand
ATCATGGACCGTAACGGAGTGATCTTAGCGCGCAATTTCTCTGCCTACACCCTAGAAATTACGCCTTCAAAAATCACCTCCGACCTTGACGTTGTGATCGATGAATTATCGGCTCTGGTCGATATTCAACCCAAGCATAGGAAGCGCTTTCGTAAACTGCTTGAAGAATCAAAGAATTTTGAAAGCTTACCGATTCGCACCCGCTTAACCGATGAAGAAGTTGCGCGCTTCACTGCACAGCGCTTTCGTTTTCCCGGTGTCGATATTCAAGCACGTCTGTTCCGCCAATATCCCTTGGGAGAGGTCGCTTCTCACGTGATAGGCTACATTGGTCGAATCAGCCAAAGAGATGCCGAGTTGATCGAAGAGTCGGATGATGAAACTGCCGCCAATTACAACGGCACTAACTACATCGGTAAAGAAGGCCTCGAAAAAAGTTACGAAGCCATCTTGCATGGAAAGACAGGATTCGAACAAGTTGAAGTATCGGCTGGTGGCCGGGCAGTTCGCACGCTCTCTCGGAACCCGCCGAAATCGGGGCAAAATTTGATACTTTCGATTGATATCGAACTACAAAAAGTCGTCGAGGAAGCGTTTGGTGATCGGCGCGGCGCGATGGTTGCGATAGAACCAGCCACAGGCGATGTCTTGGCCTTCGTCTCTAAGCCGACTTTCGACCCTAATTTATTTGTTGAGGGAATTGATCAGCAGAGCTGGAACGAGCTAAATACTTCAGAAGATAGACCACTATTGAACCGCGCACTGTCGGGCAGTTATCCGCCTGGCTCGACGTATAAACCTTTTATGGCGCTAGCTGCTTTAGAACTTGGGCGTCGCACACCCTCCCAAGCCATTTCAGACCCAGGATATTACAATTTTGGCGGACACAAGTTTCGCGACGACGCCGTTAACGGTCATGGCTCGGTCGATATGTATAAATCGATTGTTTTGTCCTGCAACACGTATTACTACATCCTCGCTAATGACTTGGGTGTAGACACCATTCATGATTTTATGAAGCCGTTTGGTTTTGGCCAATTAACCGGCATCGATCTGGATAATGAAAAGCGCGGCGTTTTGCCATCAACAGCATGGAAAAAAGCCGCATACAAAAAGCCTGCGCAACAAAAATGGTATGCAGGGGAAACCATTTCGATAGGTAACGGGCAGGGCTATAACACGTTCACGCCTTTGCAGTTGGCGCATGCGGTGGCAACGCTGGTGAACAATGGCGTGGTGATGAAGCCCCATTTAGTGCGTATTACTGAAGACCCGCAAACCCGTGAGCGCACGCAAGTGGTGAGCAAGGAAACCACGCGCATTCCTTTAAAGCAGGAGAACATCGATTTCATAAAGAATGCCATGGTGGGCGTGGCGAAAGAAGGCACATCAAGGGTTGCGTTTCTGAACACGGAATATGTCTCAGGCGGTAAGACGGGGACAGCACAACTTTTCAGCGTGAAAGCAAACGAAAAATACGATGCGAAGAAGCTGTCGAAAAAACTGATCGACCATTCATGGTACACCGCGTTTGCGCCCGCCGATAAGCCGCGCATTGCGATTGCTATCATTGTGGAGAATGGCGGTTTCGGCTCCACAGGGGCGGCGCCTATCGTGAGGAAGGCTTTGGATTACTATTTGTTAGGCAAGCGGCCAATGGAAAAAGATACTACGCCGGTGGCCAAGTTTGATTCGCTCGAAGCGCGCTCGGTGTCAGAAGTGAAAGCCGAAGCGGAAGCCGAAGGCGGGCCTAAGCCAGGCGAAGAAACGCCCGCTAACAAGGAGTAGTTATCATGCAAAACAAAGGACTGCTTTGGAAGCAACTGCGCTCACATCTTTTTGTGTTCGATGCACCTCTGGCGATTCTGGTTTTCTTAATTTTGTCCTTGGGCTTAGTGACCTTGTATTCCGCAGGCATCAATTTCCCTGGCCGTGTGGAAGATCAATTGCGCAACATCGTGGTGTCGTTTTTTGTGATGTGGGTGCTTGCCAATATTCCTCCTCAAACCTTAATGCGCTTTGCGATTCCGATTTACACTTTCGGCGTCGCATTATTAATTGCCGTTGCCGCATTTGGACTCATTCGCAAAGGGGCGCGGCGTTGGTTGAGTTTGGGCATTGGGGTTCCGGTTCAACCATCCGAATTAATGAAAATCGCCACGCCTTTAATGTTGGCTTGGTACTTCCAAAAACGTGAAGGAGCATTAAGCTGGCGCGATTTTGTGATCGCCGCTGTCATACTTTTGGTTCCCGTTATCTTGATCCAACGACAGCCCGATTTAGGCACGGCATTATTAGTGCTCGCGGCGGGCTTTTCCGTGATTTTCTTGGCTGGTCTTTCTTGGCGAATCTTGATTTCGCTCGGCGTGCTGGCAGGCGTGAGCATTCCGCTGGTGTGGCCTCTTTTACATGGCTACCAACGAGATCGCGTATTAACCATGCTTGACCCAAGTTTAGACCCCTTGGGTAAAGGCTTCCATATCATTCAATCTACCATCGCAGTTGGCTCAGGTGGTTTGTTTGGCAAAGGCTGGCAAAAAGGGACGCAATCGCATTTGGAATTCATTCCCGAGCATACGACGGATTTCATCTTTGCGGTGTTTTCTGAAGAGTTTGGATTTGTCGGCAATGTCATTTTATTGTTACTGTATTTTCTCTTGATCGT
>CAYPNW010000199.1:0-1803 GCA_964411965.1 uncultured Burkholderiaceae bacterium | reverse complement strand
CCAAGGGTCTTTCATGGCAGTGTGATCCTTTCCTTCTGTGTTCTTTTTTCCGCCTGTGGAAGTGCCCCGAAGTCAAGCAAAGCACCCACGCAGCCGACTGTTGCGACCAATAACGCTGCCAGTGCAAACCGCAGCGCTAACCCCCCCAGCGCTCAACCTACGCCATCACAATCAGGCAGCGCAAGTGGCAAGGGTGGGTACTACAAAGACGATGGTCCAGGGGAAAATCCGCCGCCCGATTTAGAATCAGTGGTGGAACCGATTCCGACCTTAGAGCCGTTTTCGCGTTCTGGTAACAAGCCGTATACCGTCTTCGGTAAAACCTATACGCCCATCACTGACGCAACTACACCCTATAAGCAAAAAGGGATGGCGAGTTGGTACGGTAAAAAGTTTCACGGACAAAAAACCTCCTCGGGCGAACGTTATGACATGTATCAAATTACCGCAGCGCACCCAATCTTGCCCATACCGTCTTATGCGCGCGTCACGAATTTAGAAAACGGTAAACAAATTATTGTGCGCATCAATGATCGTGGCCCGTTTCATTCTTCACGTATTATTGATTTGTCTTACACGGCGGCATTGAAGCTGGGCTATGTGGGCAAAGGCAGTACAGTGTTGGAAGTCGAACGTTTATTGCCAGAAGACATAGATCGCATGGCAGAAAACCGAAAGAATCAAACCTCGAACATTGCGTCTAATCAGCCTAGTCGGCAGGTGAACCCTAGTCCAGTCGCAAATGCCAATGTGCCACCGGCTATGCCGGAGTCTCGTGATGGTTTAGCGTACATCGCACCGCACAACGCAGCAACACAGCAAAGCATAGAGGATTTAATTGCTGCGCAAGAAAAATTACCCATAGAAAAACTGAGTCATCCAGAATCTAGTGCGACCAGCACCAACGCGCAAAACACCATGGCAAACCAAAGCAACGGGTACTACATACAGGTCGGTGCTTACGCGATACGGGCCAATGCAGAAATGAATTTATCGCGCTTTAAACAACGTCTAGCCAAGCAATTACCTGACTTTGATATCGTGCAAGTTGGTAGTCTGTATCGCTTAATTAGCGGCCCCTTCGCGAGCCGCAACGAGGCCTTGAGCTTGATCGCTCAGCATCAAGACTTAGCAGCGGCAAAGGCCTTGGTCGTTCAGCGTTAAAGTCTCACCGCAGAGTCGCAGAGGTCGCAGAGAAACCCCCTCATACTTTGCGGCCTCTGCGACCCTGCAGTAAAGGTTGTGACTTGGCTTGTATCACAACAAGCGAGCTAACATCTTGCGCTAACAAGTCTGTCTCACGCCATTTTGTTCATTAACACCAAAATTGAGCATAACGACGAGTAATCACATACTCACCAAGGTATTTTTTATATGCGCCTTAAAGTAAAGCGGAAATAGCATAAAATTTTATAAAAATAAGGGAGTATTTAATATTTCCGCCTGAATTAGTTGCTAATTCACTTTTTCCTCACCGTCGCCTGATTTGAGTGTGAGCGCCAATTCGTAGAGAGCGTTTTTCTTTTGTCCCGTAATTTGTGCGGCAAGTTGTGCTGCTTGCTTGACGCTGCAACTTTCCAACAGAATGCTGAGTATGCGTTGTGCTTCGTGGTCTTTGGCTTCATCGGCTGGCTCGGCACCTGCTAGCAAAACTACATATTCACCCTTTTCCCTATGCTTATCCGCTGCCAGCCAAGCCATTGCTTCACCTAAGTGACAGCGCTTTATTTCTTCAAATAATTTGCTTAACTCACGAGCGAAGACGATTTCTCTTTGCGCACCAAATGCCGCCAAGAGCGCCTC
>CAYPNW010000198.1:3386-4579 GCA_964411965.1 uncultured Burkholderiaceae bacterium | reverse complement strand
TGATTAAAAACCTGCCGCAAATAGGCGAGGAAAGTTTCATCTTTACACAGCGTTTTGCCTGCTGAGTCTGACAGCTTTGCCACGGCCTGGCCATTGCACGACACAATCTTCATCACAATATTCAGCGCTTTGATGCCTGTGTCGTTGGAGAGATTGGTGCCTATGCCAAAACCCGTTAGCACGCGGTCAGCGAAATGGCGATACAAAGAAAATGCCGTTTGTAAATCAAGCCCATCAGAAAAAACCAAGCGCTTGGTGTGCGCATCAATCCGCAATTTGGCGTAATGCGCCAAAGCCTTTTCGCCCCAAACAATCGGGTCGCCAGAGTCGTGGCGCAAGCCATCAAATAGCTTTGCAAAATACAGGTCAAAGTCGGCCAAAAACGCGTCCATACCAACCACATCGGTTAAAGCTGTGCCTAAATCACCGCGATATTCTTGCACCCAATCTTCCAGCGCGGCTTTTTGAAAATCGCGCAAGCGCACGCCAAATGACTGGTAAGACTGCAAATATTCATGCGCCATGGTGCCAATGGGTACGAGCTTGTATTTCTTGGCTAAATAGACGTTGGACGTGCCTTTAAAAAATTGCGGTACTTCACGCTGCAAACTTGCGACAACTTCTTCGTGCCAATCAGCAGAGAAGCGCCGGCGCAAACCAAAGTCAAAAAATTCAAACGGATTGCGTTTTTTTGGCTCGCGTTCAAAGTCACGCAGCAGCAAAATTTTTTCATCTAAACGATGGCGGCCTTCTTGTAGCACGTTGGCGTTAGCAAAGCGGCGGAAATACAGCTCGTTCACGATCGCCAAGACATGGATCTCAAAACCCATAACGTGTACCTGCGGACCCGTTGCAACGATATGCAAAGTGTCGCCCAAAGTGGTGACGGAAATAAATTTTCTTTGAAACCGAAACACGGTCAAGAAATCGACAAAATCACTTTTGATGTAACGCAGGCTGCGTAAGTAGCTAAGTTCATCTTCACTGAATGCTAGGCTGCAAAGATGGTCCAACTCTCGCTCAACATCCGGTTTTAACTCCGCCAGAGGATAGGCGGATTGGTTGCGGCATACAAAAGCATATTGCGTTTGTGTGTTGGGATGGCTGTGCAATAGCGCTTGCCACATCGTGAATTTGTACAAGTCGTTTTCTAATAGACTGGTGATGACTGGTTTCATTGATCTTCCTAGATG
>CAYPNW010000198.1:1866-3286 GCA_964411965.1 uncultured Burkholderiaceae bacterium | reverse complement strand
TCCTCAGGGTCGGGCACTTCGGCCATGATGGCGGAGTAGTGCTCCGTCCAGGGGTTGGTGCCCTTGATCACTTTTTGCACGCTGCGCATAGTTTGTTCTTCCCATTGGTTATAGGCGGCACGCACAGCGCTATGCACATTGTGGCCCCATGAGCCAATTTCGCAATGCACAGGCCACACCATTAACTGATATCGCGCTGCTGCTTCGAGGCTATCAAGATAATTCAAAACACGTGGTAAAGCGCTTGGCAAGCGAGGCTGAAACAAGCCAGCGCGTACGTCGGCGCTTGAAATGCTCGTAAAAGCGGGTACGGCATGCCCTTCTGCTGTCTGCCAAAAGGCGGGATGTGCGATGTCAATGCGATGATGTGAATCGAGCGTGACGGTAATCTCTGCCAATTGCTTTCCAGCCTGCGCAATGAGGGCTGCGACGCGCAACATATCGGCATGCGCACCTGGTACTGGCAGGGCAGGCTTCATCTCATTATTTGGAAGAAAGTCAGCGGGGAGATCGCAAAAATCATTCTGTGGATCAATCAGAAGCAGATGAATATGCTGTTTCATAATGGTCTTTTGAGTTGTTGGTATGAGTATTCTAGGATACTTAGTGTATTTTTTCAACTAAGTATTTTTATCAAACCGCTTTTTTTAATTTTTAAAGCAAAACCATGGATCTACTCAGCACCTTTAATGCCTGTATCGCCTGTAATTAAGCGATTAAAAAACACGGTTTCCCTATCGCTCTTTAAGGAATACAGTTGCGCAGGTCGATTACTGCCTAAGCGCCAGCGGTCTTTTAGTTCAAGCAAGAAATCACCATCTTTGATGCGTTTTCGAAAGGCGCTTTTGTCCACTTGCCGGCCCAAGATAATTTGGTACACCTTTTGCAAATCTGTCAGCGTGAACTCAGTTGGTAGCAGATGCGCGGCGAGTGATGTGTATTCGACTTTGTTGCGCAAGCGCGTGAGTGCTAAAGATAATATCTCGCTGTGATCGAAGGCCAACTTGGGTAGTGCCGCTTGCCCATCCAAGGGCAACCAACGCGCGGCTTTTGCATTGCCACCGTGATTTAAGGCGATTTGATCAGAAGAAATTAAGGCGAAATAAACAAAGGTGCTAGACCAGCCACGGGGGTCGCGCGTTTGGCTCCCAAAACCCTGCAATTGTTCCAAATAGGGGGTGCTCACGCCCGTCTTTTCTTGCAAGATTCGGCGCGCTGCGTCGACCAATGTTTTATCTTGATGCACCTGAATAAACCCACCGGGCAAACTCCATTTACCCATAAAGGGATGTGCCCCACGCTTGACGATCAAGGCATGCAAGACCTCGTCTTTGATGGTGAAGATAACGACATCAACGCTGGTTAGGGGTACGTCAAAATCATGGATCTTGTACTGGGCGAGGTACTCCGCCTCGCTCTG
>CAYPNW010000198.1:0-1766 GCA_964411965.1 uncultured Burkholderiaceae bacterium | reverse complement strand
TTTAAGTGCGTGTTCGCATTGGCGTTGGTGACAGGCACAGCATTTCCCCTAGGCACGCGCTTCGCCTTCAATGCGGGGCCTATCAAATGCATACCGCGCACGCGCTTCACCGCTTGCAACATATACACCGCGCCAAAATAGGGCCACCAGCGTCGGCCAGCCTTTTCCATAAAAGAAAACCGCTCAAACCATTGCTCTGTGCGGAGCGGCGGCGCATAGCAACCAAACACTGCGGGGCTCACCTCCATGCTGAGGAGTTTTAGCCAGTCTTTTAAGCGCATCAGGCTGATAAATTCACCCTCTTCCGGCAAATACGGATGATTAGAAAGCCGCCCAAATAATTGGCGTGCACCCCATAAACTGGCGTTATTGAACCCGCAGATAATTAAACGGCCTTCGGGTATTAAGACACGATCAACCTCACGCAGAATTTGATGCGGTTCGCTCGCAAATTCCAAGACGTGCGGCAGCACCACCAGATCAATACTTTGCGTAGCAAATGGTAGCTCGGTAAATTCATGCACCACCTGTACGGCATCCGTACCACCACGACTTGTAATCAGAATATCGGTACTGACCCATTTGTGCGGCATGCGGCTCGCTGCCAGCGCGCGAATCTGCGGCAGCCCTATTTGTAGCGCGTTGAAGCCGAAAATATCGGCGGTTACGATGTCTAACTGAGCCTGCTCCCACGCACGAATATACGCGCCTGCTGGCTGCTCTAGCCACGCTTCCAAGTCTATAATGGGATGATTAAATTGCATTCTGCCAAAACCGCTTTTTTGATTTATCCGTTTGAACTGCAAACACGGGCGAGCCACCATGAAAAATTCTTTAAGTATATTGACTGTACCAGCGTTTGACGACAACTATCTCTGGTTGATCCACAATGGCAAGCATGCCTATGCAGTTGATCCGGGAGATGCGACACCGATCTTAGACGCATTGGCGACCCACAACTTAAGCCTGTGCGGCATTTTACTTACGCATCACCACGCCGATCACATAGGTGGCGTTGCCGCCCTGCTCGCCCACGCCAAAGAAAAAAATTCTGCGGCTCATTTGCCCGTAAATTTGCCTGTGTATGGCCCGACCAAAGATGTCATCCCTAGCGTCACTGAAAAGCTTGGCCAAAGCGACCAAATTTATTTGGAAGAACTCGACTTGTACTTAGACATTATTGATGTACCAGGCCACACCTTAGGACATATTGCGTACTACGCTTCACATCAAAAATGGCTATTTTGTGGCGACACCTTGTTTGCGGGAGGATGTGGACGATTGTTTGAAGGAACGCCCGCACAGATGCTAGCGTCCTTAGATAAGCTCGCGGCCTTGCCAGAAGATACCTTGATCTACTGTGCCCATGAGTACACCATTTCGAACTTACGCTTTGCGCTTGCGGTAGATGGCGACAACATCGCCCTACGCCAACGAATGATGGACGACAGCGAAAAGCGCGAACAAAACATGCCAACCGTGCCTAGCCGCATCAGCATGGAAAAGCGCACCAACCCCTTTATGCGTTCACGCGATGGTGCTATTGCGAAGCACTTGGTTGAAGCAGGCAAGTTAGGCAGTGAACATGACGCGCTGCACGTTTTTACTGCCTTGCGTGAATGGAAAAATAGTTTTCGCTAAAGCTAGACATAGTTGATGAAGGGCGGCGCGCGACCAAAGTTTGGTCGCGCAGTAAATAATCAGCATTTCCTTAAAGCACATTCAACGGAATCTTCAAATACGTTACCCCATTTGATTCTGCGGGT
>CAYPNW010000197.1:3529-4596 GCA_964411965.1 uncultured Burkholderiaceae bacterium | reverse complement strand
CAGAGAGTATCCTCTAAAGCTAGGCTAAAGGCTCGCAGTTTAATCGTCACAAACTTACAAAACAAATAATCGTAAAAAATCCGCGAGTTTGGCAAATCTTCGCACAAATACTCTCAGTTCGCTTGCAACGCCGAGCAACATTTATCTTTGTTCATCCACAAAATAGCGCGTTACATCGATGAGAAAAAGGGTGCGCTGCAACCACATTTTTGTCGCCAATTAGCAGCTATTTGTGTTTTAATGATTAAGACAAATCATTAAATTCAACATTGTAAAACTTTGTCAAATGGTTTCAAACAAAGGCACGCGGAGACAAGCAAACCAAGCCGTGTTTGAGAGACGCAAATAGGCATAAAACAAGAGAAGGTGTATGACGCACAAACTTCTAAGGTATGCTGATTTCAACTATCGCACTGCTGTGGCGGCTAGTCTTGGTGACGATTCCCAACAGAACGCTCCCCGTCTTTTGACTCGGTATTCTAATCATTGTGCTCATCCTGGCACAAAGAAAGTGACTACATTATGCTGAAGAAAAAACTAAAAATCGGCCAACGCTTGGCATTGGGTTTTGGCATTGTCATTATTTTGCTGATGCTACTTGCCGCCCTCGCTTACTCCCGCATTGGTGGGCTCAGCGGCGAAATTGCCAACACCGTCAACGACCGTTACCCAAAGACCGTCATTGCGAATCAAATTAAATCTCAGCTTAACGACGTTTCGCGCAATATGCTCAACGCACTGATCATGACGGATGCAGAGCAAATTAAAAAAGAAATCGCCAATATCAACGCTGAAAATCAAAGTAACAGCGAAGCTTTCGCGCAGCTTGAGAAAATTATTACGGACCCAAAAGGTAAAGAATATTTAAAAGAAATTACCACCATACGCGATAAATTTATGCCCTTGCAGGGCAAGTTCATCGCCTTAATTAACGAAGATAGAAAAGAAGAAGCGCAGCTCAAATTTTTGTTTAGCTTGCGTCCTGTACAACTTAAATATTTCGCGGCGCTGGATGCTTTTTTGAAGCATCAAAATGGTCAAATGGAAATGGCTGGCAGCGACTCTGC
>CAYPNW010000197.1:0-3429 GCA_964411965.1 uncultured Burkholderiaceae bacterium | reverse complement strand
ATCAACGCGTCATCAAAGAAGATCGTGGACATTATTGGCGTGATTGATGGCATTGCTTTCCAAACCAATATTCTCGCCTTGAACGCTGCAGTTGAAGCGGCACGTGCAGGTGAGCAAGGTCGTGGTTTTGCTGTGGTTGCGAGCGAAGTTCGTAGTTTGGCGCAGCGCTCAGCCGCAGCGGCAAAAGAAATTAAAACCTTGATTGGGGATTCTGTCGATAAAGTCACCGTTGGCAGTAAGTTAGTTGCCCAAGCCGGCACCACGATGGACGAAGTAGTCGCCAGCGTGAAGCGTGTGACAGACATCATGGCTGACATTACCGCCGCTAGCCAAGAGCAAAGTACCGGTATCGAACAAGTCAATCGCAGCATTGCCCAAATGGATGAAGTAACACAACAAAATGCTGCCTTAGTTGAAGAGGCTGCTGGTGCCGCCGAATCGATGCAAAATCAAGCCAGCAGCCTTGCACAAGTGGTCAGCGTGTTTAAGTTGAAAGCAGGCGCGGGAGCCGGCGACATGATGGGGCAGTCACACAATGCAGTCAAAGCAGCAAGAGACACGAACATTAGCCGCGCCACACCTGCCTCGACTGGAAAAAAACGTGAACCGATCATCGCGCGGCTGGGTCAGGAAAAAGCAAGTGCAAATAAAGACAAGCACGACGAATTCGAAGAATTTTAGTCGTTATTTTTTGCTCGTGGCAAAATAGAATCGTTGCAACAATCACTTTAGCGTGAAGATGCTTCCTCTTTAACGCCAAGTGATACCAGACATTAGTTCAAAAAAAATTTCAAGCTTCAAAACGTAATTCGTTTATTTCTACATAAGGCAGTGAAAAAAATCCGCATCAATTCAGTTTAGATTGGCACTATTTCAATTCAACAGGTTTCATCAACATTGCACGACAACATAAGGGGGAATAAAAATGAAGCACTTTTTTAATATGAGGTCTTTGCTTGCACTAGTAGCGGTCACATTTGCATTAAGCAACCCGGGAAGCACAGCATTTGCTGCAGAAGTCAATGGCATTAAATTCGATGACACAGCCAAAGTTGGCGGTAAAGACTTAAAACTGAATGGTGCTGGTATGCGCGTCAAAGCGGCATTCTTCAAGCTCTACGTCGCCGGGCTTTATTTAGGTGAAAAGAAGTCGACCCCAGCAGATATCATCGCTTTGGCTGGCCCCAAGCGCGTGCAACTCGTGATGCTACGTGAAATCAGCTCGGAAGATTTTGGTGACGCTTTCATGAAAGGCTTGAATGAAAATTCAGACAAAGCAGAGAAATCTAAGTTCGTGAATCAAACGGTCGCAATGGGTGAAATTTTTGCCTCAATTGCCGGATTGAAAAAAGGTGATGTGCTGCACCTCGATTGGATTCCCAACGTCGGTATGCAATCGGTCTTAAACGGCAAGCAGGTTGGGCAAACCGTTCCCGACGTGGGATTTTATAACGCGGTACTAAGGATTTGGTTAGGCGACAAACCCGTAGATAGTTCGCTCAAGCCTCAATTGCTTGGCGAAGCGAAGTAAAGTTTTTCGAAAGTACGCATAAAAAAAACGGCACCGCGGTGCCGTTTTTTATTCTGAATTTAACCCGTGTAGCTAAAACTCTCCATAGTCGTGGTGTAGCTTGAACTGGTCACCGTGCTCACATAGACATAGTCTGCCTTGGTGGCCGTTGGTGTCACTGTAATCAGCATATATCCACGACGATAGGTATCGACGTAATTAAGGTCTTCAACAAACGCGCGTATGGTTGCCGCCAAGGTCGCTGGTGGCACAACTGACGGCGGAAACACACCTTCAAAACCCGAAGAAGTGACCGACATGCCGGCAAATTCGGCGCCCACCTGCGTACCATCTGCCAGCGTCAACTTGTAATACCACGCGTTATGACTATCACCTGAGAGCACAACAAATTTTTTGCCTGCGGCTTTTAACCTTGCGGCAGAGTTTAGCACCGCATCACGTGCTGCGGGGTAGCCTTCCCAATCATCAAAGGTGTACGAAATACGTGGGTTTTTATTTGGATCGAGCAAGTCTTTTTGTGTTTGCGTTTGCAAAGCGACGGGGGTTGCTTTTGCCGTCAAGTAGGCTGTGACCGACGCTGTACTTAAGTTGGTCGTGAGTACCGATGCAGGCAAAATTGTGCGACCCATAATGGTTTGGTTCCCCAAAATTTGCCAAGTCGCTTTTGAGCCTGTCATTTGCGCATCTAACCAAGCCTGCTGCGTTTCGCCCAATAATTGCTTGTTGCGATTAAAGGCGTAAGGTAAAAATGCAGGATTAGCTACGTCGCGCCCATTAGCATCCAACATGCGATCTGGCTGCTGCTCACGACCGATAATGCGTGTATCGAGCATGTGTAACGAGAGCAAATTTCCAAAATCAAACGAGCGATAAATGCGCAACAAATTACTTGGGTCTGGGCTACGTATCGGCATCCATTCGTGGTACACCTGACTAGCTGCTGCTTTACGCGCATTCCACGTGCCTTGCGTTTGTGGATTGTGATTTTCCGCGCCACCAATCCAAGCGTTATTCGCAAATTCATGGTCATCCCAAATGGCGATCAAGGGCATTCTTGCGTGCAAGGCTTTGACGTAGGGGTCTGCTTTATGCAGAGCATGGCGCGCACGATAATCAGCCACCGTTACAACTTCGCTGGCAGGCGCAGAAACGCGAGCAGCGACGGCACTTGCAGCGGGTGGATAAACACCATCTTTGTATTCGTAAATATAGTCACCTAAATGCAAGGCAACTTGTGCACCTGATGAGACAGCGGCATCATAGGCATTGAAATATCCGGCAGGATAATCACTGCATGAAAACACCGCGAGCTTGACTTCCGATACATTTCCCACTGGTAAAGTACGCGTGCGACCAACGGCGGAAACACTATTGTTGGGTGCAACAAAACGATAGAAGTATTCTGTATTTGCGCTGAGCCCTGTGGCATCCACTTTGGCGGTGAAACCTGTATCCGCACTTGCCATGACCTTGCCAGAAAATAGAATCGGCGAAAAATTCGCGTCAGCTGCGATCTGCCAAGTTAAAGGTATCGACGCGTCATTGGAGATTTTTGCATGAGTCCACAAAATGACGCGATCTGCGAGCGGATCGCCGCTCGCCACACCATAGTTAAAGGCGGCTTGTTCGCCATTCAATTCGACACCATTTGACCCGCAGGCAGTCAATACGCCACCTGAAGCGATCACCGCTGCTGCGGACGACATTTGAATCACAAACTTGCGACGACCCGGGACGACAGTTTCGTTTGAGTCGATTGATGTATTTTGAATCGGCATGCGAACTCTCCTTTAAAAGCCCGAAGTGTAGGGTTCGCTTATGTCAAGCTTATGACATTTTCATAAAGAAATTGAGCGGCCTTGCTTGGCGTGACGAAAGGCAGAATGGACAGCGACAAG
>CAYPNW010000196.1:0-4601 GCA_964411965.1 uncultured Burkholderiaceae bacterium | reverse complement strand
CGCGAAATTGGTTATGGCATGTATAAGGAACAGGCTCGCGGCAAAGGTGTGATGACTGAAGCGGTAAAAATTTTGGCTAGCTACTTATTCAAAACGCTGCAAATTAACCGCCTTGAAATTCATACCCATATTGAAAATCACGCTTCCGAAAAGGTCGCCATCAAATGCGGATTTATTAAGGAAGGAATCGCTCGTGGTGCGCATTTCAGCCGTGGGCAGCACGTCGATATAGCTATGTATGCCTTATTACGAGGCGAATGGGAACAATTGCCATGGCGCGAATTACCATAAAAAAAAGCGCCGAATTCGGCGCTTTTTTTATTCACACGAGATAAGAATTACTTCTCAACGTATGTACCAGCTTTAAGTTCTGGCCAATTTTTGTCAGCATCTTTTACGTAGCCTGGAATATCTTTCTTCCAACGACGCAAAACTTCTGGGCTCAAGTTCAAGTACAACTTGCCACTTACCACTTTGAATGATGCTGGATCAATTTCAGGTGTAAAGCCTTGTGCTACGCCGTATGCGCAGTAACCGCCATACTGAGGAGCATATTTTTCTGGCTCGGCTTTGAATGCATCAAGATTTGCTTGTGTGCTGAAATGCCATTCGGCATCCTGCCACTTATATGAGAGGTTTTTCTTACCTTTGACTGGCTTATTTTGCTTAAAGTAGGCAACTGGGTCATAACCGCGAATCGCACCATCTTCTGTTGAAAAAATTGCTGGTGGAGCCGCAGCAAACGCAGCGCTTCCAACAACCGCAAACATAACTGCGGCGACTGCTTTAACTAAGTTTAAACGACGTGCAAAAGAAAATAGCATGATAAAACTCCTTTTTTTGAAGATAAATGCTTCGATTAAAACCACGGTCAATTACGAAACGGAACTCTAATTCGTCGATCCAGTTTATACAAACTTACATAAAGGTGAAGAAATTCCTAAGAATTACTTTCCATCAACTCTTCTAAAGCAGCAATATCTTCCATGATATCGATTGGTGTGTAACACAGCACTTCAATTTGCTCATCAGCAAAAACACTGCGCCGATCACGCCCGTCGCACAATTTCTCCATGATCTCATCACGCTGACGCAGAAGCGCTAAAATTTTTTGGTAATACAGTTGAACCAGCGATTGCAGGAAAACATTGACATCTTTTTTCCCATGTTTTGCTGCGATTTTGAAATGCTTTAAGCCGATTTCGCACTCTTTAAAACTAAGCCAAGGTCCTTTTGTAACCCAGCGATTAACTGTAAAAAAGCCACTGGGCATCCCAATGGCATTCATTGAAACAGCCACCAAATGCGCGGGCGCAGGCTCAAAGCGCGAGTTTTTCTTCCTGAGACCCAAAGATTCCGCATGAACAAAGAGGTGAAAATGCCCATGCTCGACAAACGGACGCTGCAGGCCTGGATGCGCATGGTAAAAATACTGAGACGCATTTTTATCGTCCCTCACGTCATCATCGGGATAATGATCCCATTCGACAAATGTCCTACCGCCAATGACTGTTTGCACGGCATGCAGACCAGATTCATTTAGATTTTGTAAGCTCTCCACCAGCTTATTTGCTGCAGCCCAATTAAGGTCACGTTCAGCAACGGAGAAATTTTTCCAAACAGGGGCTTGATTCAACACGAATGGAAGTTGCATGATGAAGTAGGGAAAAGTGAGAGGAGACAAACAGAGGGGAACAACCAATTGCAGAACTTACAAACTACATCGATTACAACGCAGCTTGTTAGCCGCGTTGCAATCAAACACGACTATAAGAATTACTTCTTAGCAGCGCAGCAGCCTTTTTTCTTAGCAGCGCAGCAGCCCTTCTTAGCAGCGCAGCAGCCCTTCTTAGCACCGCAGCAACCTTTTTTCTTAGCAGCGCAGCAGCCCTTCTTAGCAGCGCAGCAGCCCTTCTTAGCACCGCAGCAGCCCTTCTTAGCAGCGCAAGCATGCTTAGCAGCGCACTTACCACCGCACTTAGCAGCACAACCAGCGAATGCTGGAGCAGCAGCAACAGCAACGGCAGCAACTACAGATGCTGTAGCGATTTTTTTCAATACGTTGGTCAATGATGTAGATTTCATTTATTTCTCCAGAAAATGAATTTAAGAAAAGCCCGTAGCTAGGCAAAAAAAAACGTGATGCGATGTTTATACTACTCAAATTTTGTCGAAACCGCACAAAAATTCTTACAATTTCTTTAAAAAACACACAATTTGGAAATTTGCGACGTTTAATAAATGAAATCATAGGCTTAACGCCCTCAGAATTCATGTCGTTGACAACGATTCGAAAAAAATTAAAAAATTTTTGCGCTGACGTGCCAAGTCACGTCCAGTTTTTTTGATCACCCCAACCAAACTGTATATTCAATCCCGTTCTGAATCGCCGCCAAAACTTGCAATTGATTTTCAGAACTTTCACTAAAACTCGCCAGCACACCGGCTTGAGTAATAACGCCTGACTTTAATTGTCCCGACCAATAATCAAAACCGGCTTGATCTAGCGGCCGGTGCAACACATTCAGATAAAGATTCGTGATCAGAACATTGTCGCTGGGCGTACTGCTACCATATAGCGCGATGAACTCAGGTGATTGGAAAAATCCACCAGCGACGTTCGAAAGGCTCGAACCTTTATCCATTTCATTTATCCAGTATCCAAGTCCAGTTAAGTCAGGCTTACGATTAAATGCAGCCTGATAGACTCGGAAAGCCTGTCCAGCAGTCCCGGTCAAATCAAAAGCAAGACTATTATCAGTAAATTGAACCCGTTCAATATTCGAAACAACATTTGTATCCGCCCCGCTTACGGCTTTGATCTGAAAGCCCCCAGTCGTTTGAGTCACGGTGACACTTTTTAGCGACGCCTCGTAAACTAGAGTATCGAAGCCAGTATCACCATCAATCTTATGACTACCAGACAAGGTCGTAATCTTATCGTTACCACTCCCCGCATTTACATTCAAGCGACCGCCACCACCTTGTATCGTAATTAGGTCATTCCCTGCACCAGAAGAAATCTGAAAATCGCTGTATGTAACGCTAGGCAAATTCACATTAATAACGTCTGCCGTCGCAAACCGGCTCGCGTCTGCGAACAGCTTCTCATCAATAACCTGTGAATTAGAAATAGGTGTTGTCCCACCAGTGATGTACTGGTAGCTACCATCCCTATAATCGACTTTATAACTCGTTAAATTGCCAGAAACGTTGGTCGATGTAAGACCTTGCCCAATCGTATTGGCGTTGCCAGACACTTGAAAAACGCCTTCAATAACCAATGAACTAATAAACTTATCTGCTGTTTCAGTAATTTTGGTGATACTCCCACCTAAGTTTCCAGCCGCATCCGTTGTCGTAGCGCCGTTCACTACTACGCCGATGTTTCCATAATCTGCGTTGTAAGAAGTGCTCGTTGTCGGTAACAAATACGACAAAGTACTACTTGCATTCGTCCCACCAGCAGTCGTCAAACCTAAAACCGTTACGCCATTACTAATTGACGTCGTGTAATTGAGCTTAATCGATCCAGTTTCAGACACTGAGACCAGTCCATCTTTAAAAAATTGATACCCAGTTGCCGTTGCCACACCAGACGCACCGTTCTGATTAAAACCAGTTACCCCAGTGTACGTTCTTGTAGCGCCGTCAGAATATATTAGAGTGATTGTAGAACCAGCCACATTCCATGACGAATAGGTTGAATATGATGTATTCACACTATTAGCTGTCGTCGCGTAAGAATCAAGAATCTGCGCCAAGGTGCCTTTTGTTGCAGCGCCATTTTGCAGATTAATTTTATTGATTTGATCCGCAACGCTTTGCGAGATCTTAATATTGATATTTGCCATAGTCGATTTTGTTCACTAGATCCAAAGAAAAAATACCCGCAACTAAAAATGCACACTCTACCCAAAACGTCGAACCAAAAGCCGAATAAAAGATTACGACTTTAAACTTTTACGCAATCTTCAAACAATTCAAACGCTTTTGCATAGCTCTCAGAGTGTCTTGAAAAAAAGCCATTGTCAACTGCGATTCGACGAAGTTTGCAACAAAAAAAAACGCCGCCATACAGAGACTCACTGAAGTTGTTACGTCTTGAAACAAATCAGGCATCCGTGGCCTATTCAAAAATGAAAATTTTTTTAAAAAACGTTTACCTGCAACTCACTTTGTAAATCTAAAACCAAACATGTTTTGCGCAAAAATCAAAAATGATTGTCTCTCATTGGGCACTTCAATTTGAGAAGATATTTTCAAAAGCAAAAGAATGGCAATTATATAAACAGCTTCCCTCAGAAGTTGGGAATATTTTTCTCAGCATGAGAGACAGGCCGACCGCCCCGTCAAAGGCAATCAACGAGTTCACTTTGCCTGAAGTTCACAAGGATTCGCATGAGGTCGCGTCTAATCGCTCGTTGCATATGCGTCCTGCGATGGCTGCCACTGACGTCGAAACTTTTACATTGAGATGAGCCAGGTGCAGACGACACCGCTGAGCCTCAGACTTAGCAGAGGTCTTGCGGCATGGAGGCGAAATCCATTTACTGCTTTTTGCTTTCGCCCTCCTGAGTTGCTCGGCGAGCGAGTACTTG
>CAYPNW010000195.1:0-4621 GCA_964411965.1 uncultured Burkholderiaceae bacterium | reverse complement strand
GACCATAAAAAAATGGGCATTACCGCCCGCGGTGCATGGGAGTCAGTCAAGCGGCACTTCCGCTCATTATCAGTCAATACCCAAACTAGCGAATTTACGGTCGCTGGCATTGGTGATATGTCGGGCGACGTTTTTGGCAACGGCATGTTGCTATCGGAGCATATTAAGCTTGTGCTGGCCTTCGATCATCGACATATTTTTATTGACCCGACACCACCTGTTGCCGCCTCTTTTGCAGAACGCCAACGCTTATTCAATTTACCCCGTTCAAGCTGGGAAGATTACGACAAGAGTCTGATTTCAAAAGGCGGCGGGGTGTTTCCACGCGGCGCAAAATCGATTACCTTAAGCCCAGAAGCGCAAGCCGTCATCGGTATCACGCGTGATGAAATCACGCCTGTCGAATTGCTGAAGGCGATCTTGCAAGCACCCGTTGATTTACTCTACAACGGCGGCATAGGCACCTATGTTAAGGCGACGCACGAAAGCCATGCACAAGTCGGTGATAAATCTAGCGACGCCTTCCGTGTGAATGGTAACGAATTGCGTTGCAAAGTCTTGGCCGAAGGCGGCAATTTGGGTTGCACGCAAAATGGACGGATCGAGTTCGCGCAAAAAGGCGGCCGTATTTATACCGACGCGATTGATAACTCAGCAGGTGTTGATTGCTCCGATCATGAAGTCAATATTAAGATTTTATTGGGTGGCATCGTCGAAGCAGGCGATCTCACGCTCAAACAACGCAATGATCTACTCGCGTCCATGACGGACGAAGTGGGGCACCTCGTCTTAACTGACAATTATTACCAAAGCCAAGCCTTGGATATAGCCTGCCATCGCCCTTTGTATGTGCTGGATGGACAACAACGCTTAATGCAATGGCTAGAGAGCCAAGGGCGCCTTAACCGTGCCATAGAATACTTGCCGACTGACGAAGAAATTGGGCGTCGCAAAGCACACAAACAAGGCTTAACAGCGCCTGAGGGTGCCGTGGTCTTGGCTTACGCAAAGATGTCGGTTTTTGATGAATTAGTGGCCAGCAATTTACCGGATGATCCGTTTTTCAGCCGTGCGCTACGCGCCTACTTCCCGCAAATTTTGTCAGAAAAATTTGCTGACGCGATCGCTAAACATCCACTAAAACGCGAAATTATCGCCACCTTCATTACCAATACTGTAGTGAACCGCACAGGTGCAACCTTTGTGAATTTCATTGCCTCCGAAGCGGGTGCGACGGCGGCGGATGTCATTCGTGCCTTTACGTTGGCCCGCGAAATTTTTGATCTGGAACCTTTGTGGGATCAAATCGATGCGCTGGATTATAAAGTCGACGCCAAACTTCAACTCGACCTGCTGACCCAACTGACGACGATTGCTCAGCGTGCCTCGAGGTGGATGTTACGTATTCGCTCACAAAGCACTGATCTGCCAACGCTCATTCAACGCTACCAACCAGCAGCACGTGAATTGCGTAGCCAACTCAACCATTGGCTGCCGTCTGGCGCGCAAAACGCATGGCAAATGGCTGCTGATAACTTGGCGCAAGCCGGTGTAGAAAATGATTTAGCGCAAAACTTAGCAGCGTTGGAGTTTATTTTCCCGGCGCTTGATTTAGTCGATCTGGCGCAAAGCGCGAACACTGATCTGGAGCAAGCGGCTAAAGCTTACTTTGGAATTGATGCAGAATTGGGCTTAACTGGCTGGCGCAATCAAATCAATCGCCTCCCTACCGATACATTGTGGCAAACGCAAGCGCGCGGCAGTGCACGCGACGACGTATATTCCATCGCCGGTCAAATCACGCGTGGATTGCTCACGCGGGGCGAAGACCTGATCACTTGGAAGGCTAAACATAGCAAAGCAATTGCTCGTCTAACACAATTGCTCGGCACGATTAGCAACCAAGGTGCAGATCTTGCTCCCGTTTCAGTGGCATTGCGTGAATTGCGCCATCTGGCGTAATCAATGACTTTGCGCTGGTGGTGGCAACCGCCAGCGCAGAATCATCACATCATGCTATTTGGCATGTTGATTCAAAACATCCCCCACAGATTTCAATCCATGCAAATGCGCGTTTTGAAAAAAAAATTTTTAACTCTTGTAGTCGTTCCGGATCGCCTCAGAAAACTTCGCTTATTTCCATCGTACTGCTCTGCTTGTCGTGTTTTGGCAAGCTCTACGAGCATGAGAGCCAACTTGTTCATTTTTCCAATTCAGTCAAACTAGAAACGGCGGTTGGAAAGTGTCAATGCAGGCAACTAACTCGACAGTAAAGCCGCAACAGACGCCGCAGCACCGCTCACGCCTAAAATGGCCGTCGCCTTTTATCCCGGTTGTGCGCCCTATGCGAAACTTGGCGCCGCTTATCAGTTAGAAATGCCTTTACTAATTTTAAGTGGCAAGAAAGATGATTGGACACCTGCAGAGGCCTGTGTGAAATGGAAACAGGCGATGGCAACAAAAAACCTTCTTGTGCACGTCTACCCAGAGGCTTATCATGATTTTGACTCCCCTAATACGCCGCTCAAACACCGCACGGATGTCCCGAACGGCGTGTATCCGGGTAAAGGAGTCACTACAGGAGGCAACCCTGAGGCACGTGCCGCTGCCTATCAAACGCTAACGACATTTTTAGGTAAAAACTTTTAATAAAAATGCTGGTCAATATTTCACTGCAGATCTAACACTCTAGGAAAAAATATGAAAAAAAGCACCCTCCATTTCACACTTGCTTGCCTTTTCAGCATCGGCAGTGTTTTGCATCAAGGCAGCAACGCGGCTGAAACCGAAGCAGATCGGTGGAACCTGCAAGACCTTTACGCTACCAGTACAGACTGGGACAACGATGCGGCGACACTAAAAAAGCAACTCGAATATCTTGCCACTTGCAACAACCAACTTGGTAGCTCGGCGCGGCGTTTTAAATCCTGCATGGATATGTTTTCAGATGTGCTCAAGCGTTACGCCCGTCTTTCGAGCTATGCTTCGCAATTACACGATCAAGATACCGGCGCAACCGCAGGCTTAGATCTAAGCCAACGTGCCGATGTTCTCGGGAATAAATTTGAATCTGCCACGTCTTTCCTGCGCCCTGAAGTGCTCAAAATCGGTGCAACGAAAATCAATAATTTTTTTAAGCAGGAACCTGGTCTTGCGATTTACCGCCACCCTTTGGATGATATTTTGCGCTCGGGCAAACATACCTTAGACAAAAAAGGAGAAGACTTAATTGCCACCTTTGGGATGGCAACAAATTCCGCGAGTGCCATGTATTCGACCTTATCTCAATCGGATATGCCTTGGCCAAAGATCAAACTATCTGATGGTAAAGAAGTCGTGATTGATCAGGCTGCCTATACTAAATACCGCTCTGCCTATAACCGGCAAGATCGCAAGTTAGTATTCGATTCATTTTGGGGAAAATGGAAAGAATTTGAACGCAGCTATGGCGTCGCATTTTACGAACAGCTCAAGCGTGATGCCGTGTATGCCAAAGTCAGAAATTACCCCGACTCTATTACCCAAGCACTTGATGGCAACGCCGTTCCTGTTGCCGTCTACGATACCTTGATCGCACAAACGCAAGCCAACCTGCCCACCTTGCATCGTTACTTCAAACTGCGCGCAAAACTCTTAGGCGTGAACGATATGGGCTACCAAGATATTTACCCGCCCTTAGTCACCAGCTCACGCCCATTCCCTATCAACGAGGGCGTGCAGTTAATGCTGGCTTCGGTCAAACCTTTGGGCGAAGACTATGTGCAAGCCATGACCAAAGCGACCACCCAACGTTGGATGGATGTCTATCCACGGCCCAAAAAACGCTCTGGTGCTTACATGAACGGCGCTGCTTATGATGTGCATCCGTATCTCTTGTTAAACCACAATGATGATTACGAATCGGTGTCCACCTTGGCGCATGAATGGGGTCACGCCATGCATTCGTATTTATCGAACAAGCATCAACCATTCATTACTGCAGACTACCCTATCTTTACGGCCGAAATCGCATCAACCACCAACGAAGTTTTCTTGCTGGATCACATGTTAAAGATCGCCAAGACAGATGACGAGCGACTTCTGTACTTGGGTTCCGCATTAGAAAACTTGCGCGGCACGTTTTTCCGTCAAGCGATGTTCGCCGACTTTGAAAGAACCGTGCATGCCAAAGTCGACGCGGGCGAATCATTAACTGGCGAGGCGATTACGAAGATTTATGGCGATATTTTGAAGCGCTACCACGGCGATAAAGAGGGTGTCGTAAAAATCGACGATCTGTATGCGATTGAATGGGCTTACATTCCCCATTTCTATAACCGTTTTTACGTGTTTCAATACGCCACATCCATCGCAGCAGGATCACTTTTTGCTGAAGAAATACTAAAGGGCACTGCAGGAGCGCGCGATAAGTATTTAAACATTCTCAAATCAGGCGGTTCTGTTTACCCCTACGAATTGGTAAAAGGCGCTGGCGTCGATTTAGCCAGCCCTGCACCGTATCAAGCAGTTTTTGCCCGTATGAACAAAATTATGGATCAGATTGAAGCGATACATGCGAAAGGCAAACCGTTCGTGAAATAAGAACTAGGGAAGCTCTGATTAAGTTACTGCGCGGCCAAAT
>CAYPNW010000194.1:4163-4721 GCA_964411965.1 uncultured Burkholderiaceae bacterium | reverse complement strand
GCGGGCTAGCACAAACCATGGGCTACGGTAGTTACGTTGCCGCCTGTGCGGAAGTATCGGTTGATCAAGCGGGCAAACTTAAAGTGCACCGCATTGTCGCCGCCACTGATTGCGGCCACGCGGTTAATCCCCAACAGATCGAAGCGCAAGTGGAAGGCTCATTTGTTTATGGGCTTTCAGCCATGCTGTATGAGGAATGCACCTTAAAAGATGGTCAAATGGAGCAAACCAATTTCGATACCTACCCTGTTTTGCATTTGGCCGATATGCCCAAAGTCGAAACCATCATCATGCCTTCTGGTGGTTTTTGGGGCGGCGTGGGCGAACCAACCATCGCAGTTGCCGCACCCGCCGTGCTCAATGCCATTTTCGCTGCAACAGGAAAACGCATCCGCGACTTGCCTTTGAAGGCGCAGGATTTGAAAACGGCCTGAGTTTAAGTGCTTTAAAACCACTCAACACAGAGGCACAGAGACACGGAGACACAGAGACACGGAGACACAGAGACACAGAGACACAGAGACACAGAGACACAGAGACACAGAGACACAGAGACAC
>CAYPNW010000194.1:0-4063 GCA_964411965.1 uncultured Burkholderiaceae bacterium | reverse complement strand
AGAGAACTACTTTAGAAAAGCATCTCGTTATCGTTCTAATGCTTTCAGCTGATTTTGTTAAAACGAGATTTCTTTCGACTTAAAGTCGTCCCCTTTGCTTTTCTCTGTGTCTCTTTTGTAAAGGCGTGCTTTACCTCTGTGTTGAGAGGTTTTAGGCATTCATTGTTAAGCACCAGTTACAATACCCTTCCGCATCATCTATGCGCCATTGCTTCTTTTGCGCAGCCCACTCAAATTATGTCCCACGGATTAAATCAACCCCAGCGCGACGCTGTGAATTACATGGATGGACCTTGTTTGGTCTTGGCTGGCGCGGGGTCGGGTAAAACGCGCGTAATTACGCAAAAAATTGCGAATTTGATTGAGCAACACAATTACGATGCCAAACATATCGCCGCGCTCACCTTTACCAACAAAGCGGCCTTAGAGATGCAAGAGCGTATCGCCAAGCTATTACGCGAACCCAAGCTGGCAAAGCAACTCACGGTGTCCACGTTTCACTCTTTGGGTGTCAAAATTTTGCGCCAAGAGGCGCGCGCGCTTGGTTTGAAAGATCGCTTTTCCATTATGGATAGCGATGATTGCTTCTCACTCGTGCAAGACTTAGCGCTCACAACCGATAAGCAACTTATACGCCGCATACAAAGCACGATGTCGCTTTGGAAAAACGGCCTCATCACCCCAGAACAAGCCATCCAGCAAGCGAAAGACGAAGACGAAGCCACCGCGGCACGCATTTTTCGTAGCTACGTTGCCACCTTGTCTGCGTATCAAGCGGTGGACTTTGATGATTTGATACGCTTGCCGGTAGAACTGTTTCGCAGCAATGAAGAAGTGCGCGATAAATGGCAACGGCGCTTACGCTATTTATTGGTCGACGAATACCAAGACACTAATACCTGCCAATACGAACTGGTCAAATTGCTCGTCACCGGTTTGGGTAAGAAACCCATGTTTACCGCAGTGGGCGACGATGATCAAGCGATTTACGCCTGGCGTGGCGCAACGATTGAAAACCTCAAGACCCTGCAGGTGGATTTTCCTGATTTGCGCATTATCAAGTTGGAGCAGAACTATCGTTCAAGCACGCGCATTCTGCAGGCGGCCAACGCCGTCATTGGCAACAATCCAAAACTATTCGACAAAGCGCTGTGGTCTGAGCATGGTTTGGGTGACCCCGTCAAAGTCATGGGCATGCAAGATGACGAACAAGAAGCCGAACAAATCGCCATTATGATTTCGGCGCACCGTTTTGAGCGGCGCGCAGCGTATTCTGATTACGCGATTTTGTACCGCGGCAACCATCAATCGCGCGTAATAGAACAAGCTCTGCGTAAAGAACGCATTCCTTACACCATCTCTGGTGGGCAAAGTTTTTTTGACCGCGCAGAAATCAAAGACATCATCGCTTACCTGCGCTTAATCGCCAACGAAGATGACGACCCCGCGTTTATTCGCGCCATCACCACGCCAAAACGCGGCGTTGGCCAAGCCACGCTAGAAGCGCTAGGTGAATTTGCCGGGCAATGGCAATGCTCCTTATTTGAAGCCGTGTTTAAAGGTGGCATTGAAGCAAAACTAGCCGACCGCCAATTGAACCCTTTGCGGGAATTTTGCAACTTCATAAATCGCGTTGAAGCGCATGCCCATCGACCCGGTCATGCAGCAGAATTGCTGGACGATTTAATGAAAGAGATTCATTACGAGGGCTATTTATACGACAATTTCGACGATAGGGCGGCACAAAATAAATGGCAAAACGTACTCGACTTCACGCAATGGCTAAAGCAAAAAGGCAGCGGCGGTAAAGACGGCACGGACGACCACCGCAGCCTGCTGGACCTCACACAAATGGTGGCATTAATGACCATGATGGAAGGCAAAGACGAAGAGCCAGACGCCGTGCGCATGTCCACTCTACATGCCTCAAAAGGCTTGGAATTTCCCCATGTGTTTTTGGTTGGTGTGGAGGAGGGCATCTTGCCGCATAAAGGCGACCCCGATGCACCGATCGAGTTAATGGCTGCGCGCATCGAAGAAGAGCGACGCTTAATGTACGTCGGTATCACCCGCGCGCAACGTAGCTTGCATATCACCTGGTGCAAAAAGCGCAAACGCGCCGGTGCGCCCGTGCATTGCGATGTGTCGCGGTTTATCAAAGAAATGAAATTGGATGAAGGCACGGCCATGCCGACGGAAGACGAAATTATTACCCCACAAACCCGGCTCGCAAACTTGAAAGCTTTGTTGAGCCGGCCGAAAGCTGAAGGCGTTTAGGGTGAGCAAGCCGCGCAAAAACATAACAACGACGCTGTGCAGGCAAGCAATTACCCTCGGATAGAAGTTCAGGACTGACGCGAAAATGCCGCAGCGTTGTTGCGCTGCCTTGCCGTACAGAGACACTGCCAGCGGCAGCGCGCCAAGCTGCAACAATTTTGCGAAGGCTCTAAAGCTAACTCACCTATGCCAAGCGAAATCCTCATTTCGTTATCTTGCCACGTTAAATTTAATTGTTTCATATATCGTTACATTATTTTTTAGTAATTTGTATTTTTAACTATGTAATTGTAAAAATAAATTATAAAATAATCGTTACATGAATATCTCAAAGAAAGTTCTAGAAACACTTCGTGCTTGGCACCGGCAACCATCTGGCGAGTTGTTGGCGCGCTTGGGGGTGAGCCGCCCGTCGTTGATGCGCGCCGTTGCCGAGTTGGATGGCCAAGTGGTGTCGCGCGGCCGCGCACGACGCACCGCTTATGCAGCGCGACGGTCGTTGCGCGGGCAAATGGTGCCTTTGCCTTTGTATCGCATCGATAAGTTGGGCAGGGCGCATGAAGCAGGCTTGCTTGAGCCGATTTATCCTAGCGGTTGTGCAATGAGTTTTGCAGAGCCTTTTGCTTGGCCCTTAGATGATGAAATGACCGATGGCTGGTTCCGCGGCATACCCTACCCGGTTGCAGACATGCGACCACAGGGATTTCTTGGGCGTAACCTCGCCCATCAATTTGCCACCATCATGCAAGTCGACGAAGATGTGCAGCGGTGGAGTGAAGACGATGTACTGCATGTCATCTGTATGCTCGGCTGGGATCAGCCCGGTAATTACATTTTAGGTGAGCCTGCACTGCGACGATACTTGGAAGCGCAGCAACAAGACACCCATTTTCTGACCGATGATGAAATCACGACGGTGTATCCCTTACGTGCCACGCAGGCGTTAAATTACGGCGTGGCTGGCTCCTCCGCAGCGGGGGAATTTCCTAAGTTCACTGAACGGCGATTAATCAACACGCCAAGCCACGTTATTGTGAAATTTTCGGGAGCGGATGGCTCGCCACAAGAACAACGTTGGTCTGATTTACTGATCTGCGAACATTTGGCGCTGAATACAATTTCGGACACTTTACTTTTGAGCGCGGCGAAAAGCCGAATCTATCAATTTAGTGGCCGCACTTTTTTCGAAGTTGAACGTTTTGACCGCCACGGCACATTCGGCCGCTCGGGCGTTTGTACATGGCATGAGTTGAATTTTGCGTTATTTGGCGAAACCGGCTCTTGGTCAGAGGGTGCGCAAGCGATGCTTACGGCAGGAACCATTTCCGAAGAAACCTCGCAGCACATCCATCTCTTAGAACATTTTGGACGCTTGATTGCCAACACGGATATGCACAATGGCAATTTGGCGTTTCTACCCGATCTGAAATTAACACCTGCCTACGACATGCTACCCATGTTGTACGCTCCACAACGAGGCGTGGAACTTGTTGAACGCAAATTCGCGCCTGCCTTGCCGCTGCCGAAAGAGCGAACCAATTGGTTAAAAGCGGCCAAAGCGGCCGTGGTTTTCTGGCAGCGCGTCGCTAATGACGAGCGCATTAGCGAGCGTTTCAGAGTGATTTCTAGGGCAAACGCGATACAACTAGAAGCACTGCTTGCGACGCAGCGCGATTGAGCGATCTGAAATTATTCTTCAAATCATTGAACACATAATTAAGGAATTTTTTGCTTGGAAAACCCAACATTTGAGACGGCAAACGCAAGCACCTTGCCCGCCCCCAAA
>CAYPNW010000193.1:1905-4728 GCA_964411965.1 uncultured Burkholderiaceae bacterium | reverse complement strand
GTATCCTTCTCTTTATGCAAAAGCTGCATCCGCGTACGAAATTTTTCACATTCCTGTGGTGCGATAGCCCATAGGTGCCCATTCTCTTTGTCCCAGTTCAGGTGGGCGCTGATGTTGTCGATTGCAGTCAGTGGCAATGCAAGTTCTGTGCATTGCATTAATAGGCATGCTTCAAAGTAGTCGCGTTCTTCTATGCCTTGCAAGTACTCTTCTTGTACTAAAGTGCTTAAAAATTTTTTCGCTTCATCGATGGTTTGCGTTTGGTATTTCTCTGCAACTTCCGTTGCCGCTTGTTGCAAGATGCGGGCGCGAATTGTTCGTAATGCTGCGTCGTTAAAATTGTCTTGTTGGCGGTCGGGGTCAAACCATCCGAATTGGGCCGCAGCCGCTTTGACGAAAGTAAATGAAATCGGTTTGTTACTTTGCTCTTCATCCAGACAAAGTTTGATGACCCTTGCTTGATACAACAGCCAAGTCTCGCGCCGTTCACATAAAGTACTTCGTAAATGCTGCGCAAGGGCTTCAATGGCAAGGTCTTTGTCACCTCGGTTCAAAAACAGGCAAAGATCGCTTGTCCATTTTTCTAAGTGTTGCTCAGTTATCGAGAGTTCTGCTTCAATCTGGCCTTGCGTGTGGGTCACTGCATGCACGGCAGTTTCAGTTGTCGCTGGCTCGACGATTGGTGCTGTATTTGTTAGCACCTCCGCAGACGTGTTTTGCACCTGCTCTTGCGGCTCAATTTCTTCCTGCGCAGTTTGTTCTTGTTCGCGTGCTTGGCTATCGGCAGAAACGCTGTCTTGTTGCGCCTCTTGAGCTTGTTCTTGCTGGCGCTGCATTTGCTCGTGCGCCATCCAAGCGGCCTCATTCAGGGCAATTTCGTAGGCTTGTCTTAGGGCTTGAAATTGATCTGGGTTGGCTCGTTGATCAATCTTCTTGAGTAGTTGGGCGTAGCGTTTGCGTATGGTCTTGCTATCGGCGGTCGCCCCGATACCTAGTTCGGCCCAATGCGCTTGTTCACTCATAGGCGTAGCTCGCCCTCAAGATTATCGAGCAGCTTATTAATTTCACGTCGCGCCTCGCTTATCAAACGCGCATCTTGGGTTTGTAGTTCGCGTTGGAAGCGGCCGATCAATTGGCCGATATAGGCGCGTTCTTCGCCCAAATACTCTTCATACATTCGTTGCATGCGGTTTAAGGTCAGCGTATTTTCAAGCTGTTCACGTGGGTGAATTTTTAGTTTTTCCATATGAGCTAAACGCTCTGCCACCTGTTCTGGCGAGAGTGAGCCAGGATTCTTTTCGATGACTAAGCGGTGCTTTTCTTTTGCGTCATCAACGGTACATTCGGCCTCAAGTAAACCGTCTACCGTGTAGGTATAGCGCACCGTCAATGAGACGCCGCCGGCGGGGCGTTGTGGCACGGGTACTTCCAACTCACCCAGAAAGATATTATCTTTGACTTCGCGTGACTCGCCTTGAAAAATGCGAATGTTCACGAATTTCTGATCATCGTGCATCGTCGTGAGCGATTTTTCGCGGCTGATCGGCACGATGCTATTGCGCTCGATAATCGGTAAATAAATACCGCTTTGCAGATCGTTGCCGTAGCGTTCAGAGACTTCTGTCCCTAAGGTGTACGGGCAAACGTCGGTCATAACGATTTCGTCTAAAGCCGCATCACCCATGGTGAGTCCCGCTTGCACTGCGGCGCCACGCGCGACCAATTCATCCGGATTTAAGTGTGTTGCTGGTAAGCGGCCGAATAAGCGCGCCACCATTTTTCGCACTAAAGGCATGCGACTAGCGCCGCCGGCTAGAACGATTTCATTTAGGTCGGAAGTCCGCATGCGGCTATCGCGCAAAGCCCGTTCGATGGGCGTGCGTAGGCGAACCAACAAAGGCTCCACGAGTTTTGCGAACTCTGACTCGGTAATCGTCCACGTGTAACTATTTTCTTGCCATTGCACTTTAAAATCGGCAGTGCTGTTGTCGCTGAGTAGGCGCTTTACTCGTTCCGCTTCTTTACGGAGAACTTGCTCTAGGCGATGAGCTTGTTCGAAGTGATCGGCATTGTGTTCGGCGGCGTATTGTTGACGTAAAGCCTGTCCTGAGCCATTGAGAAAAGCGTCGAGTAAAACGGTGACAAAATCTTCCCCGCCTAAGAAATTATCACCAGCGCTGGCGCGCACTTCCATGACGCCTTCAAATAACTGCAAGATAGAGACATCGAAAGTACCGCCGCCCAAATCGAAAATTAAAAACGTTGATTCCACATCACGTTGGTGCAAGCCATACGCAAGTGCTGCGGCCGTGGGTTCATTGAGTAGCCGATCGACCTTTAAGCCCGCTAATTCTCCTGCGATTTTGGTGGCTTTGCGTTGTGTATCGTTGAAATAGGCGGGTACAGTGATAATCGCTTCGGTGACTTTTTCACCGAGAAATCGCTCTGCGTCTTCTTTTAGCGAGCGCAAAATTAATGACGAAAGTTCTTCCGGCCGAAAGCTGCGTTCACCCAATTTCGCAGTTTTGTTACTGCCCATGTAGCGCTTGAACAGGGAAGTCGTGCGTTGTGGGTTCAGCAGCAAACGCTCGCGCGCAGGCAAGCCAACGAGAATGTCGCCATCGTCGCCTATGCCCACGACGGATGGCGTCATGTTGTGGCCATGCACATTAGGAATAATGCGTGCCTCGCCATTGTGCCAAGCGGCGCAGAGGCTATTGGTGGTGCCTAAATCAATTCCGATAATCATCTTGTGTTCGTTTCAGTTCGCGTGGGGGTTGCTGCTTTGTTTAAACCAGTTTTGTTGGAAACAGTACAACAATC
>CAYPNW010000193.1:0-1805 GCA_964411965.1 uncultured Burkholderiaceae bacterium | reverse complement strand
CGCCAAGTTCGCCTACTTATAGCGGCCAAGGCGCGATTCTGGATTACGCAGGTAACAACACAGGTAGCACAGCAAATAATTTTTGGAATGGCTTTACCGTACCGACGCTTGCAAATAGTGGCCGTGGATCAGGTGGTTTGTTACTGTCAGATGGCGTTACAGCGACCGGTGTGACAGTGAGCTTTACGAGTTTTGCACCGGCTGAAAATTTCCCAAGTAGTACGATTCCACCAGCTAGCGGTTTCTCTTTGATGCAAGACGGCACAGGAAAAGGGGCATCAGGCCCGTTAACTGTTGCTGGCTTACGTCCAAATGCGAGCTATCTATTTGTATTGTATGGACGTTCCGCCGACCCCGCACAACCCCTAGGTACCAACTTTACGTTTGGCAGTCGCACTAGCGGCATCTTCGCATCGACCTACCAAAACACCACTGGTGCGGATGCACAACCCGGCACACCAGTACCATTAAGTCGACGCGATTATGCTTTAGTACAAACACGTGCCAATGCAAACGGGCAAGTCGTATTGACTTATGCTGTTGGCCCGTTGAACGGGATGCAAATTATTGGCGAATTCAATTCCGCGACCATCTTCACCACGCAAGAACCGACAACACTAGATGGTTTCCAAGACGGTGTTCCGTATGAATTAGGTTTGCGTTTTACGCCGTCGGTTAATGGACAAATCACGGCAATTCGGTACTGGCATCCCGCGCAACTTTCACCAACCGCTTTGATCACAGGTAAGTTATATGCCGCAAACGGTAGCTTACTCACGTCAATTGATTTTCCGAATCTTACAACCACACCTTTGAGCGGTTGGCGGCAACAAGAATTGGCTACGCCGCTTAACGTGACAGCTGGGCAAGTCTATGTTGTGTCAGTGAGTACACCTAACTTCTATCCGTTTGCTGGCAATACGCTAGGCGCAACGATCACCAATGGGCCGCTTAGCACGAACGGGGCAGGTAGCGGTGTGTACGGGCCACCAGGTGCGATACCAACTAACGTTTACCAGAACGCTAATTACTTCCGTGACGTCGTGTTTGTACCAGCGCCTTAGTGCGGGCATTACTGAGAAGAAAGGAGGCGCGATTCGCTTCCTTTTTTTATTGTGCCCTCGATTTTTTTTGGTGTAAGCCACAAAGAAAATTCTTGCCTATTTCACCGTTAAACGAAACGCCAAGACACGAATTTTTTCTGAATTTGGATGCACGCTTTCCCCCATCAGAATTGCGTTGCCAATGAGGGGGACATTATTTTTCAGACGCACGATGATTTCGTCTGCACCCACATTATTGAGTACATTCATGGTGGCGAGATACCCGTTTTCTTCTTCCACCACTTTCGTAACATCGACCATAGGGTGGCCGATTTTTTTCAACTCTTGTTGAATGCGAAAGGCACTGTATTTACTGCCGAGTTGGCGACTTTGCGCGGCATTGGCAACTGAAGTTCGCAGATGCATCGTAAATTGATACGCACCATCCGACCAAATGGGCGCAAGCTTCGTTTCGTAAGCAATTGATGCTGCGCGCAAACGATCTTCGAAAGGCGCGATATCGTCAGCCTAGCGTGCCTTCAAGGTCGCTAATATCGCGCCGTCTGCCTCTTTTAAGACACCTGAGAGTATATTGCCCAGTACCCCACTGTTGAGCCTTTGCCGCATTTCAATGACGGCTTTCGCTTCGGGCATTTCTGGCGCTTTTTTGGCAGGCACGGGCTCTAAAATGGAGGGCCAACGTATGGCATCAACGAGTGTTCTTTTTGTGCCGAGCTTTGGCAGACTGACATTCGCCGATTC
>CAYPNW010000192.1:0-4775 GCA_964411965.1 uncultured Burkholderiaceae bacterium | reverse complement strand
GTCTCTTGCAGCGATTTTTGCGGCGTTTCTTGTGGTGGCTCTTTTGCCACTTCTACAATGACTGCTGCTGCGCCAGTGGGGATATCAATTTGCTGCGCTTCCGGTGTTAATTCTATTTGCTGACCCGGCATCATGGGTGTTGCAATCTCCTGCGGATAGCGATGCGCCGCATTGCGATAACCTTCGGTTCCTAAGTAATAAGCCAACACCGTGAGCCAAAGATAAAAAGGGAAATGCTGAAAATAGTCGAGTTTTCCGTTGACTCTTTCGATCAGATTAAGGGCAAGCCACATCGCTAGCGTCAGCGCAAAGGCTATCAAAAAATTACGCACCCACGCAATATGGTGATCCTCTCTATCGCTCACGTGGTTCACCAACCATGTTTGGTATTGGCGATAACGGATAAAAGACAGCAACCAATAAGTAGCGATTGAGAGCAGTGTCGCAACTTGCTCCAGCGGCACGATGGTGGGCACGTGCACACTTTCATCCCAATGGTTTTTAAAGGCTAACGACTGTGGAAAAATCGCGCAGTAATACGCTAACTGCAGCGTCACTGGGGCAAAGTGCCATAACCATTTTTTGTGTTTTGGCGCAGGGGAAAGCCAAAGATGTTGCACATAAAGATACAACAAGGGACCAAACGCCAAGGAGGCGTCGTAGGGCAAAAAAGACAGCCAAGGATACGCATCATAGTAACCAGCATAGCCAATTATGTAGGGAAACAAGCGTAAGGCAATGACGACAAGAAGCAGGGCCAAAAACCGATTCGCGCGCGTGTTTGCCTTACTCCACCAAAGCAAATTGGCAAACAACAGGCCATACAAAAAGCCCGCTAAGAGCGTAATACTCATGCTACCAAACCGGATCATTTACATATACCCCTAATTAGTATTTTTTGACTTCGCTTTACATAAAAGCGCAAATAGGCATTTTTTCGATAATATTTAAGGAGTATATCAATTCTATTTCTTTGTGTGCTTTTGAGCTTGTACTGATGACCCTGAAAAAGCGCCGCCAAGATGAGGATAAATAAGGCCGAAAAAAGCTTCACGCTCGTACTACAAACCAAGCCGATAAAATACAGGGCGAAAAAAAACGGTGTTCAATTCTGAACACCGTTTTTCAAACCCGCTTAAACGAATTACTTTTTACGTCTTGTGCTAGCAAGACCAGCTAAACCAAACAGGACTAAAGCAATAGAAGTTGGCTCTGGCACTGTGTTCCAACCGATGACATCGTATAAACGAAGATCGAGGGCAGTGATGTTTAAGATCTCACCGCGACCTGCAGTAGGGTCCAAAATACCTAAACTCTGATTGTCCTTCCAGTGGCTAGCTTGTTGTCCATCACCAAAAGTGCGTCCGGTTGAGAAATTCGCGCTTGAGGTTGTTGCGCAGTTATCTAAAGAAAAGAACTTGTCGCGTCGATCTGCAGCCCAATCGATATCAGCACCCGCAGCGCGGCTCTCTTGTGAACAACGGAATAAATCAGCAGGGGCAATAAAAGTAAACGCCGCATCGGAGAAATTGCCGTTACGATTTCCATCCAGCGTATCCACACCGCTCACAAAACCAAGCGCGTGGCCGATTTCATGGGTTGCGACGCCAATGAAATCAAATGCATTGGCTGCGACTCCATCGGTAGGATCAAAATCCCATGTAAATAAGCTGCTGAAGGACACCGAGCCGTCTGCCACATTATCAATGGCAGGTGCCAATCCAACCGCCCTTGCGTTGGCGTAGGTCAATCGTATCGTGCTGTTATTTGCGTTGCAGTTGCTATCTACAAAAGGAATCGCGCTACCGGCAGTGCCCGCAGCACCATTTGGATTAACGCCCGTGCCATTCAAGTAAACATTCAAGCAGGAACTTTGCGAGAGATTGCTCGTGGCAATTTGGTCATCCGTACCCCAAGCGTCGGCCGTTAAGGCGCTACGAAAGCCGTCATAACTGATCGTGCCGCGAGTTGACCCGGTTGAGCCAAGAACGCCTGGTGCCAAGGCACTAAATGCAATATTCAAGTTCACCTGCACATCATCGTGTAACACCGCTTGCCAACGATTCGCAGCTGCTTGGAAACCTGCCAGCGCGCGCGGGTCGATGCCTGCAGCGGGATTAAAGTTGATGACCAAAGCCTGTGCGCTAGAGGCGGCTAGTGCCATAGCGAAGGGTACAACGCTCAATAGATGCTTGATTTTTCTCATTTTATCCTCGACTCCGTGTAAAAGTTGTAATTAATATTAGAGGTGCTATGGGTGACTTAAAGCGATGCTAAGTAAAAATTGAAGCAGAAATTAATTCAAAAATTAATTCAAATTTCTACCAAGCAAATATTGTTCCAAAACAAAATATTTCTTAATAATGAAGAACTTAGTTGGCGCAACGTAAGCAAATATTAAATATTGTAAAATTTTTCGACAATCAATCCCTCTTTTGCGGATAGGTAAAACGCTAAGAAATACCTTTTCTAGCGTCGCTAAACGTACTGCAAAAAATCCCGTTCTGCTCTCATTGAATCCCCTAGAAAGTCAAGACTGGCGCAATGCCCGAAAGTGCGTATCATCGCGTCTTTGTTTTTCACTTTTTTCACTCGAAACCCTTACTTATGTTGCCGTCAATAGAACAACGCCTTGCCCTCGAAATTGCTGCCAAACCCCAACAAATTGCCGCCGCCGTCGCTTTGATGGATGAGGGTGCGACCGTGCCCTTTATTGCGCGTTACCGTAAAGAAGCCACGGGAGGGCTTGACGACACGCAGCTTCGCTTGCTGGAAGAACGTTTGCGCTATCTGCGTGAGTTGGAAGACCGTCGCAAAACCATCCTTGCTTCGATAGAAGAGCAAGGCAAAATGACGCCGGTTTTATTGGACGCCATCACCCACGCGGAGGATAAAACGCGACTCGAAGACCTCTACCTGCCCTACAAACCCAAGCGCCGCACCAAAGCGCAAATTGCCATTGAAGCGGGCTTGTTGCCGCTCGCCGACTTGCTACTGAATGAACCAAGCCGCGTACCTGAAGACGAAGCGACGGCGTTTATTCGCGCCCCGTTTACAACAGACGATGGCGATAATCCCGGCGTCGCAGATAGCAAAGCGGCCTTGGATGGTGCGCGGCAAATTTTGATGGAACGTTTTGCTGAAGACGCGGCGCTGTTGCAAGTGGTGCGCGGTCAAATCATGGAACACGGCGTGGTGGAATCGAAAGTCGTCGCGGGCAAAGAAGATGCGGGCGCCAAGTACGCTGATTACTTTGACTACACGGAAACACTGAGCAGCATTCCCTCACACCGCGCGCTCGCGATGTTTCGCGGTCGGCGTGAGGAAATTCTGACAGTGAATTTGCGTCTCGACATGGAAGAGGAAAAGCCAAAATGGGATGCGCCTCTGAATTTATGCGAAAGCAGGATTGCGGCGCATTTTGGCATTAGCCAAAAAAATCGTCCTGCGGACAAATGGTTGGCAGATACGGTGCGCTGGAGTTGGCGCGTGAAGGTGTTTAGCCATCTTGAGTCTGAGCTGATGGGCAATTTGCGCGAACAAGCAGAATTAGAGGCCATCAACGTGTTTGCGCGCAATTTAAAAGCCCTCTTGCTGGCCGCCCCCGCTGGGCAACGCGCCACTATGGGCTTAGACCCCGGCTTGCGCACGGGCGTGAAAGTGGCGATTGTCGATGCGACGGGCAAGGTGCTGGAACACAGCACGATCTACCCGCATCAACCGCGCAATGACTGGGATGGTTCTCTGCACGTGTTAGCGCAACTCGCGGCGAAGCATAACGTGTCATTAATCTCGATAGGCAATGGCACGGCCTCGCGCGAAACCGACAAGTTGGCGCAAGACTTAATCAAGCTGAAACCAGAATTAAAACTCACCAAAATTGTGGTGTCGGAAGCAGGTGCATCCGTGTATTCGGCATCAGAATTTGCCTCGAAAGAATTGCCCGATTTAGACGTTTCGATTCGTGGCGCGGTGTCGATTGCGCGGCGCTTACAAGATCCGTTGGCGGAGTTGGTGAAGATTGACCCTAAGTCCATCGGCGTTGGTCAGTATCAGCATGACGTCAGCCAAACCCAGCTTGCTCGTTCGCTGGATGCCGTAGTGGAAGACTGTGTGAACGCCGTTGGCGTTGATGTCAATACAGCCTCTGCGCCTTTGTTGGCGCGGGTTTCAGGCTTATCGACCAGTGTTGCGCAAAGTATTGTGAACGTGCGCGACGCTAAAGGCGCATTTAAAACGCGGGCAGAATTATTGAAAGTGCCGCGTTTAGGCGAAAAGACTTATGAGCAAGCTGCCGGTTTTTTACGCGTGATGGGTGGCAGCAATCCGCTCGATAGTTCGGCCGTGCATCCCGAGTCGTATCCTTTAGTCGAAAAAATTCTTGCTGACCTAAAGAAGGATGTGAAAAGCCTGATTGGCGACGAGCGTTTGTTAAAAAGTTTGAGTCCTGCAAAGTATGCTGACGCGCAGTTCGGTGTGCCAACCGTCACGGATATTCTGAAAGAGCTGGAAAAACCTGGGCGCGATCCACGCCCTGAATTTACTACAGCAAGTTTCAAAGAAGGCGTGGAAGAAATCCGCGATTTGCGGCCCGATATGATCTTGGAAGGCGTGGTCACTAACGTGGCTGCCTTCGGCGCGTTCGTCGACATAGGCGTGCATCAAGATGGCTTAGTCCACATCTCGGCGCTTGCCAACACCTTTGTGAAAGACCCGCATAGCGTGGTCAAGGCGGGGCAAGTGGTGAAAGTGAAAGTCTTGGAAGTCGATGAGAA
>CAYPNW010000191.1:0-4787 GCA_964411965.1 uncultured Burkholderiaceae bacterium | reverse complement strand
TTATTGCTCTACTTCTACTTTACCGTTTTTGACGCAATTTTTGGATTGCGGCCAATTGAGCAATTGCTGAAGCTAACTCTGACTGCGCTTGCGCATAATCAATTTTAGAGTCGCGATTGACCAAGGCTTCCTCCGCCATTTTCTTGGCTTCAACTGCTTTCGCTTCATCTAAGTCATGACCACGAATCGCGGTATCCGCCAATACTGTAACCGTATCGGGCTGAACCTCAAGTATGCCACCAGCGACAAAAACAAATTCTTCATCGGCTTTATCAGCTACTTTAATTCGCACGGCGCCCGGCTTAATTCGAGTAATCAACGGTGTATGTTTTGGATAAATCCCCAATTCACCTGATTCTCCTGGCAAGGCAACGAATTCTGCTTCGCCCGAAAAAATCATCTCCTCGGCTGAAACTACATTTACATGAATTGTATGTGCCATATTCAAACTTTCTCATTCGTCCAAGCTACAAAAATCCTGCGTTTAATTGGAAACGTTTTCAACGCTCCCAACTAAATTATGCAGCCATTTTTTTCGCTTTTTCGATTGCTTCGTCGATCGTGCCAACCATGTAGAAAGCTTGCTCTGGCAAATGATCCAACTCACCTGATGCGATCATCTTGAAACCTTTGATCGTGTCTTTAAGTGAGACATATTTTCCTGGAGAGCCAGTAAACACCTCAGCAACGTGGAAAGGTTGCGATAAGAAACGTTGCATCTTACGCGCACGAGCCACCATCAACTTGTCTTCTGGCGCCAACTCGTCCATACCCAAAATCGCAATAATGTCGCGCAATTCTTTGTAGCGCTGCAAGGTACCTTGAACCGCACGGGCAGTTTCATAGTGCTCTTGACCTACGACTTGTGGGTCCAACTGACGTGATGTTGAATCCAATGGATCAACCGCTGGGTAAATGCCCAAAGAGGCGATGTCACGAGACAAAACAACGGTGGAGTCCAAGTGAGCAAACGTGGTTGCTGGTGATGGATCTGTCAAGTCATCCGCTGGAACATACACCGCTTGAATTGAGGTGATAGAACCTGTCTTCGTCGACGTAATACGCTCTTGCAAACGGCCCATTTCTTCAGCCAATGTCGGTTGGTAACCCACCGCTGAAGGCATACGACCCAGCAACGCCGACACTTCTGTACCTGCCAATGTGTAACGGTAAATATTATCGACGAAGAACAACACGTCTTTACCTTCGTCACGGAAACCTTCAGCGATCGTTAAACCAGTTAAGGCCACGCGCAAACGGTTTCCTGGTGGTTCGTTCATCTGACCGTACACCATCGCGACTTTGGAGTTTTCTGGGTTTTCCAGATCAACCACTTTTGCATCTGCCATTTCGTGGTAGAAGTCGTTACCTTCACGAGTACGCTCACCTACACCAGCAAACACGGATAAACCGCTGTGCGCTTTTGCGATGTTGTTGATCAGTTCCATCATGTTGACGGTCTTACCCACACCCGCACCACCGAACAAACCGACCTTACCACCTTTGGCGAACGGGCAAACCAAGTCAATCACTTTAATCCCAGTTTCCAACAATTCTTGCGACGGCGATAATTCATCGTACGCTGGTGCTTTGCGGTGAATTGATGCTGTTGTGTCGCGACTAACCGGACCACATTCATCAATCGGATTACCTAATACGTCCATAATGCGACCTAGCGTTGCTTTGCCAGTTGGCACCATGATAGGGTGACCAGTATTTGCAATCATCATGCCACGACGCAGTCCGTCGGATGTGCCCAACGCAATGGTACGGACAATGCCGTCACCCAATTGTTGTTGCACTTCCAGTGTCAGGTCTGAGCCTTCCATTTTCAGGGCATCGTAAATCTTAGGCATCGCGTCGCGTGGAAATTCAACGTCCACAACAGCGCCGATACACTGAACGATTTTGCCATTTGCCATGTTCGTTCCTTCAATAATAAAAATTCGATTTAGACCGCTGCCGCGCCGGCGACGATCTCGGAGAGCTCTTTGGTGATTGCTGCTTGGCGAGTTTTGTTATAAACCAACTTCAATTCACCAATCACATTACCCGCGTTATCACTTGCTGATTTCATCGCCACCATACGAGCTGACTGTTCAGACGCCATATTTTCTGCAACCGCCTGATAGATGATGGCTTCGACATAGCGAACCAGTAACTCATCAATAACAGTGGCTGCGTCTGGCTCGTACAAATAATCCCATGCGTGGGATGATTTATCAGCGGCCATTTTGTCTGCAGTCAAAGGCAAGAGTTGCTCTAAAACAGGCTCCTGCTTCATGGTGTTAACAAACTTTGTGTAGCCAAGATAAATCGCGTCTAGCTTACCTTCCTGATAGGCGTCTAACAGAACCTTGACTGGCCCAATGAGCTTTTCGAGATGCGGTGTGTCACCCAACTGCACAGCGTGAGAAACAACTTTCGCACCGACTCGATTCAGGAAGCCGAGACCTTTATTGCCAACGGCAACTGCTTCTATGGATAAACCCATACCTTCAAGTTCACGCATTTTTGTGGTGACCAAACGCAAAACGTTGGTGTTCAAACCACCACATAAACCTTTATCGGTCGTCACCACAACCAAGCCGACCTTCTTAGCTTGATTTTGTTGAACCATAAAAGGATGTGTGTACTCTGGATTCGCTTGTGACAAATTAGCGGTAATAGTACGAATCTTTTCACTGTATGGACGTGCCGCACGCATCCGATCCTGCGCTTTACGCATTTTCGACGCAGCAACCATTTCCATCGCTTTCGTGATTTTTTTCGTATTTTCTACGCTTTTAATTTTGCCACGTATCTCTTTACCTGCAGCCATGAGTAGGGACTCCTTCTAGCTACGGTAAATTAATAAGCGCCGGATTTTTTGAAATCAGCAATTGCGGCAGCCATGGCAGCTTCGCCATCTTTGTCGAGTTGCTTGGTTTCTTCGATCTTTTGCAACAACGCTGCGTGACTTGTCTTCATAAAGTTGTGCACGCCTGCTTCGAACGCCAATACTTTCTTCACTGGCACATCGTCAAGGTAGCCTTTATTTACTGCGAACAAGGTCACTGCCATCAATGAAATTGACAACGGTGCGTACTGCGCTTGCTTCAACAATTCTGTCACGCGTGCACCACGATCTAATTGCTTACGTGTTGCTTCGTCAAGATCAGAAGCGAATTGGGCGAAAGCAGCAAGCTCGCGATATTGCGCCAAGTCTGTACGAATACCACCAGACAAATTTTTGATGACTTTGGTTTGAGCAGCACCACCAACACGTGACACGGAAATACCCGCATTAATCGCTGGACGAATACCGGCATTAAACAAGGACGTTTCCAAGAAAATTTGACCGTCGGTAATCGAAATGACGTTCGTAGGAACGAACGCTGATACGTCACCTGCTTGGGTTTCGATAATCGGCAATGCTGTCAACGAACCTGTCTTACCTTTTACTTCACCTTTGGTGAACGCTTCAACGTAATCAGGATTGACGCGCGCCGCGCGCTCTAACAAACGTGAGTGCAAATAGAACACGTCACCTGGATACGCTTCACGGCCTGGTGGACGACGCAACAGCAAAGATACTTGACGGTAGGCGACCGCTTGCTTAGACAAATCGTCATACACAATCAACGCGTCTTCGCCACGATCACGGAAATACTCGCCCATTGCGCAGCCTGAATATGCTGACACATATTGCATCGCTGCAGATTCTGCCGCAGTAGCCGCAACCACAATGGTGTATTCCATAGCACCATGTGCCTCAAGCGCACGTACTACGTTCTTTACAGAGGATGCTTTTTGTCCAATCGCAACGTAAATACAAGTTACGCCTTGGCCTTTTTGATTGATGATGGAATCAATCGCAACGGCAGTTTTGCCCGTTTGACGATCGCCAATAATCAATTCACGTTGACCACGACCAACTGGTACCATCGAGTCAATAGATTTCAAACCTGTTTGCAGAGGCTGAGAAACTGACTGACGTGCAATAACGCCTGGTGCAATCTTTTCAATTGGCGCAGACAATTTCGCATTGATTGGACCTTTGCCGTCGATCGGCTGACCCAAAGCATTCACCACACGGCCGCGCAGTTCTGGACCGATAGGCACTTCCAAAATACGACCAGTACATTTCACTGTGTCGCCTTCAGAAATGTGCTCGTAGTCGCCAAGAATAACGGCGCCCACTGAATCACGTTCCAAGTTCAATGCCAGACCAAATGTGTTGCCTGGGAATTCCAACATTTCGCCTTGCATCGCGTCTGAAAGACCGTGAATGCGGCAAATGCCGTCGGTGACGGAAATAACCGTACCTTGATTGCGAATCTCAGCGCTGTCACCAAGGCCTTGAATTCGGCTCTTGATTAACTCACTGATTTCTGATGGGTTGAGTTGCATACTAACTCCTAAAATTTTTTCATTACTTGCAGCGGCCTTGCGGTTGCGGCAGGTTTCGAGCAATACGTAATTACGCGGTCAAAGCCACTTGCATCTGTTGTAACTTCGCGCGCACGGATGTATCCAACACTTGATCGCCAACCACAATACGTACGCCACCGATTAAACTCGTATCGATTTTGACGCTTGGGTGCAATTTGCGCCCGAATTTCTTTTCTAATGTCGCCGCCAACTCATTGATTTGCTGCGCGCTCATTTCGAACGCGCTAACAATCTCAACATCTGCGGCACCCGCATCGGCGTTTACCAAAGCATGAAATTGTTCAGCAATTTCTGGTAACAACGCGAGACGGTCATAATCAGTGAGTGTCGTAACGAAATTTTTCGCTTCGTCA
>CAYPNW010000190.1:1478-4800 GCA_964411965.1 uncultured Burkholderiaceae bacterium | reverse complement strand
TTAAACAAGCTGCGTTTGCTGTGGCATGATCAGGTAAGCATAAAAATTCATCGCTTAGTGCTTTTCGGCAAGGTGTGTTTTGCTTAAAGATCGTTGTCAGACTAGATTAAGCATCGCGCTGTATAAAGTCGTGGTAAGCGCTGATTTTAACATTTTACGGTGCTGCACTGGGCGTAAATGCAGGTGTTGTGGGTCTTGCGAGCCGTCTTTGGAAACCGGCTAAAAGCAAAAATGGATGGCAATGTTATAATGAAATCTAACCAATTTTAAAAGCAACTATGAAACTAATAGGTTCCCTCTCTAGCCCCTACGTAAGAAAAGTACGCGTCGTGATGGCGGAAAAGAAGCTCGAATACGATCTCATTCTAGAGAACGTATGGGCCCCAGATACCACCATTCAGCAATCAAATCCGCTTGGAAAAGTCCCTTGCCTATTAATGGAAGACGGCGGCGCCATGTTTGATTCGCGCGTGATTGTGGAATACCTCGATACGCTAACACCTGTCGGTAAGCTCATTCCAGCGCACGGGCGTGAACGCGCCGAAGTGAAGAGTTGGGAAGCCTTAGCAGACGGCGTGGCGGACGCAGCCATCTTGATCCGCCTAGAAAAATCTCAACGTCCTGACAACTTGCAAAGCGCCGATTGGATTGCGCGGCAAATGAGTAAAGTCAATGCGGGCCTAAAAGCCATGTCTTCTGGCTTGGGTGAGTCGGCATTTTGCTCAGGCAATCATTTAACTTTGGCAGATATCAGCGTGAGCTGCACATTAGGTTGGCTAGCGTTTCGCTTCCCTGAAATCGATTGGCGTGGCGATTATCCTAATTTAGCCAAGTTGTTCGACAAGCTCTCTGAGCGTCCTTCATTCAAAGACAGCATGCCTGAGTAGCCAATAGGCTGGCGCAAAAAAACGCATGGAAGTCGCCATCGACGCCATGCGTTTTTTGTTTTTCGGTTGCTTACCCGCTCGCTATATCTTTGCCATGCTTTGCCCCATCACGACCGCGCCGGCCGGCTGCCAAGCAGCATTGAAGGTAAAGTTGTTAGTCGGCATAAGCACTAAGACGGTTGAGCCGAGCATAAATCGACCCATTTCTTCCCCTTGCTTTAATTTGATCTCTTGGTCAGCGTAGTGCCATTCGTGCACTGCTTTGCGGCGCGGCGGGTTCACGACACCGTGCCAAACAGTGGCGATGCTTCCTACAATGGTCGCCCCCACCAACACCATGGCCATGCTACCGTATTGGGTTTCGAACAGGCAAACCACGCGTTCATTGCGGGCGAATAAGTTGGGAACGCCTTTTGCCGTTGTCGGGTTCACGGAAAATAAATCACCGGGCACATAAATCATGCGAGTAAGGCGGCCGTCGCAAGGCATATGAATGCGATGATAATCGCGCGGGCTCAAGTAAATGTTCGCAAAGCAGCCATCGAGAAATTGTGCACCTAAGACGCGATCTCCACCGAGCAACGCAGTTGCTGAAAAATCGCGACCTTTGGCTTGAAACAAGGCACCTTTGGCGATAGGGCCAAATTGGCTGATGCTGCCGTCAACGGGGCAAACCAAGTTTGCCGCCGCGAGGGGACGAGCGTTCGGTTTCAGTGCGCGGGTAAAAAAAGCGTTAAAACTGTCGTAACTCGCGATATCTGGGTTGGCCGCCTCTGCCATATTGACTTGGTATTTGTTCACGAACCAAGCGATTAATCGGGTGGTTAATTTGCCTGCTTTGGCATTGGCGACAAGGCCAGCAAACACGGTCAGTGCATGTTTAGGTAGTAAATATTGCGGTAAAACGGCTAAGCGATCTGACACAGGTAGGGCTCCAAGTTGATTGTGCGTGGAATTATAACCGTGCCCACATTATCAATCGGATTAGCGCTGCACGCGCGGGCGGCAAAGCCACGCACATAGCCAGTTCCCTTTTGAATTTAGTGTCACTGTGCTATTGTCACTTGATCATAAAACTTTACAAGAAATCGACACCCTTCATGGCCGACGATACACAGTTGATTGCGATCGATCAGGTAAAGATAGGCATGTTCATCAAGCTTGATTTAAGTTGGTTTGAACACTCTTTCCCGATGAACTCATTCAAGATCATGAATGAGAAGCAAATCGATGAGCTCAAAGCGCTGAAGCTGAAGCATATTCGTTACATCCCGGCCAAGTCTGACTTGGTTCCAGCGGCAAGGCCAAGCTCAGCAGCACCGGCAGAAAAGCCTTTGTCAGAAGCCGAGCAACTCAAGGTCTATGACAGCGTACTTGAGGCAAAAAAAGCTCGCTTCGAAAAACTGAAACAGCAGCGCGAAGATATTGCCCGCGCCGAAGAAAAGTTTGTGCAAGCGGCCAACGTGGTGCGCAATATCAATAAGCTGATCTTTGCAAAGCCGAAAGAAACCATAGAAGAAGCATCTAAATTAGTCGATAGCATCGCCGAGGTTTTTCTCAGCGAAAACGACACCGTCATGCATTTGATCCAGCAAACGGGCGCCAGCGAGGAGTTGTATTTTCATACGCTGAATGTGTCCGTTTTGGCGATGATGTTGGCCTATGAAATGAAGTGTAACGAGTCACAAATTAAGTCGGTGGGCATGGCAGGGTTATTTCACGACCTAGGCAAAGTGAATGTGCCTGACGCGATTTTGACGAAGACCACACCACTAACAAAACCCGAACAAAATTTCTTTGAACTGCATCCGCAATATGGCGTCGAGGTGGGGCAAAAAGCAGGTATGCCGAGAGTCGTTTTGGAAGTCATCGCCCATCACCACGAGTTTGTCGACGGCACCGGCTACCCACAACAATTGAAAGGTGAAGCGATACGCATGCCAACCCGTATTGTCACGATTGCCAACGTGTACGATAACCTCTGCAACCATACCGACCCCAAACAATCGCTCACGCCGCATGAAGCTTTGTCTATCATGTACGCAAAGCGCCGCGCGCAATTTGATCCCGCCATTATGGCAACGCTAGTGAAAAGCCTAGGCGTTTATCCGCCCGGTACTTTGGTACGTTTGTCAAACGAAGCCATCGGCTTAGTGATGAACGTGAATGTGGGAAAACCCTTGCGTCCGCGTGTCTTAGTGTACGACAGCGATATTCCAAAAGACGACGCGATTATTCTTGATTTAGCGGATGAAAGTACGGAACTGAGCATTGCCGCAAGCATTCGACCTGGCTTGTTGCCGCGTGAGATTTTTGACTATCTGAATCCGCGCAAACGAGTCAATTATTATTTTGATTCGCAGTCGAAAAATGCACAAAATAAACCAGCATCACAAAAGAGCTAAAAGACCTACTAAAAAACGAGCTGAGAAACT
>CAYPNW010000190.1:0-1378 GCA_964411965.1 uncultured Burkholderiaceae bacterium | reverse complement strand
AGAAACAAATTGAAAAACGACATGATGTCTTCGCAAAACGTAGTCTTTACGACTGAGCTGCTGCAACACCTACAACAGCATCGCAAAGATGCCTGTATGGTGGTGGACCCAGAATCCTTGACCTTACTCAATGTCGATCAAGTCGCTTGCACTATGTTGGGTTATACGGCGGATGAATTGGTGGGACAAGCGCTCGCCATGGTCGAGTGTTCTTTGTATGACGTATTTTTTTGGGAAGAGTTAAAGCAAAACATCCTATTCGACGGCATTCGCGTTAGTGATACGGAATGGCTGACCAAAGAGGGACGTGCGATTCCGATCGAGCGGCGGGTGACCAGCTTTGTTGATCAGGGCAAGCCCGTTTGGGTATTGCAAATTGAAGACATTACCCGTTTGCGGCAAAACGCTGAAGACCAGATCCACATTCTCTCGCAATTGCAAAGCGCCATCGAAGCCACAGCGGAAGGCATTTTGGTCGTCGACTTGCACGGCAAAGTGGTTAATTTGAACGGCCGCTTTACTGCCATGTGGCAGCTTTCTGATGAAGTTTTAGCAGAGCGCAGTGAGCTACTCATCGTCGATAAAATCAAAGAATTTTTGCTTGATGAGGCGGCATTTAGCGCCATGCAAGAGAGCGTGATCGAAGAGCCTTTGCGGGAAACCGAAGATTTACTCGATCTGCGCGACGGGCGCTATGTGATGTGCGTTTCTAAGCCGTATTTTCAACGTGACCGTTTGGTGGGGCGCGTGTTTAGTTTGCGCGACATTACACCGATGAAACAGGCAGAAAAAGCCTTGGTGCAAGCGCGTGATGCGGCCGAATTAGCGAGTCTTGAAAAGTCACAAATGCTCGACGCTTTGCGCGTGAGTGAGTCACGCTTACGTCGACTGATTAACTCCAGCTTAATCGGCATCATGCAAGGCGATGAGCAAGGCAAAATCACAGAGGCAAACGATGTGCTGCTGCAGATTCTTGGCCTCTCGCGCGACCAATTTGTCGCCATGAACGGTTTGGATTGGCTGCAAATGACCTCAGACACTTTCCACGCGCGACATCAATGCGCGCTCGACGAGTTACATAAAGACGGGCAAACCTCGCCCTACGAAATCGAAATCATTCATCAAAATGGGGCGCAGATTCCCGCCATGGTTGGGCTTGCACAGTTAGAAGGTTCGCGCGGTGAATGGGTGGGCTTTGTGTTGGATTTAACCGAGCAACGCAAAGCGGATCGAGTCAAAAGCGATTTTATTTCCATGGTCAGCCACGAGTTACGCACACCGCTCACCTCGATTCGCGGCGCGCTGGGCTTATTGGAAAGTGGTGTCGGTGGTGACTTGCAACCGAAGATCATGAACCTTGTCAAAATCGCCCACAAAA
>CAYPNW010000189.1:1642-4802 GCA_964411965.1 uncultured Burkholderiaceae bacterium | reverse complement strand
CCAAACTCACCCCTAAAAATCCAGTCAGAAGACCGACACCCAATACCAACCACAGAGTATTGAGCAATAAATCAGGTAAAACGTAGGTGCGGAGGTGTTGCCAGATCGCAGGCTCCGGCGAGAGCAAAGAATACAACACGACCAGCAATGGAATTAATGTAATCAGGGACACCAAAAAAGCGGCAAGGCGCCAACCCGTCATCTTGATACTAAGGAAATGAAGGGTGTGGCGCCAGTTGCGCGGTAGGTGATTACTCGTTGCTCTGTACAGCGTTTGCTCCATTAGACTTATTTGTAACCAGCGCGATCCATAAGTCGAACTGCGTCGGCTTGTAATTCGCCCGCTTTAGTGACGTTGATCAAATTTTGTTTAAAGCTGCCCCAAGAAACGAGTTTTGCGTCTGGCTTAACGGCTGGGTTAGCCGGGAACTCTAAATCCAAATCAGTAAACAAGTTTTGCGCTTTATCAGATGAAAGCCATTCTAAGAATTTTTGTGCGCCAACTGGATTTTTGGCATGCTTCGTAATCCCCGCGCCCGCTACGTTGACATGCACACCTTTGCCCGCCTGATTCGCCCAAAACAACGCAATCGGTAAATTTGGTTTCTTTTCAATTAAACGGCCGTAGTAGTAAGTGTTGGCTATGCCGACGTCGCACTGCCCCGCGCCAATGGCTTCGAGCATTTTGGTGTCATCAGCGAACACATCAGTCGCCAAATTCGCGATCCATCCCTTGACCACGGCCTCGGTTTTTGCCTCGCCGTACTCATCCATCATCATTGCGACCAAAGACTGGTTGTACACTTTTTTGGAGGTGCGCAAGCACAGCCGCCCTTTCCATTTTGCTGTAGCTAAATCTTCATAAGTAGAAAGTTCGCCCGCCTTCACTTTTTGAGAATTGAAAAAAATCGTCCGCGCGCGCACCGACAAGCCAAACCACTGATTCTTAGGGTCGCGCAAGTGTGCGGGAATATTCGCATTCAATATGGGGGAATTGATCGTTTGCAGCAGACCCGCATTTGCGGCTTGCCAAAGATTGCCCGCATCAACGGTTATGAGCATATCGGCTGGCGTATTGGCCGCCTCCGCTTTCAAGCGCTCCATTAACGGCCCCTCTTTGTCGGTCACAAATTTAATCTGCACACCTGTTTGTTTGGTGTACAGATCGAACAAGGGCTTGATGTATTGCTCGTTGCGCGCAGAGTAAATGACAATTTCTTCTGCTTTCACGATAGAACTTGCCGTAAGGATGGTGACGAATGTACTTAAAGCGACAACAAATTTTGATAGTTTCATAAAACAGACCCCGATTATTCAGATATTCAGATTGAAATAGCTTGATGCGCTAAATATTATCACAAATGATAATCATTCTCATGTAGAGTCAATAAATATTTTCCTTGTCGCTCCACGCCCTCTTTGCCCTCTTTCAAGAGAACTTGTAGAACTGCAGCGAGCGTTCGAAGTTTGAGCCGAGCAGTAAGTTGTGCCGAGGTCTCTCAAGACGCTCGAAACTCACTCACCAAGCTAGGTATGCGTGCTTGTGGCCGAAATACAAGACCTAATCAATCGGTAGGCTACTCACTGGCTTAATCTCTTCCATGCAAATCATGGAGCGCAGAGTGGCAACGCCTGGTACCTGCATTAATCGATCAGTCAAAAATTGCGAGAGGCTTTTCAGATCGGGCGCGACGACTTTTAAGATGTAATCGAAGTCCCCTGAAATTGTGTGACATTCGATGATATCGGGGAAGGCCATGATATTGCGTTCGACTTCGCGCACATTACGAAATTGTTCGCGGTCCAACGACAAACTAACGAAGGCCATGACACCAAGACCGATTGCTTCGGCAGACACTTGGGCAACATAACCACGTATCACTTTTTGCTCTTCGAGCAGCCGCACGCGGCGCAAAGTTTGGGGTGGAGAGAGATGAATACTCTCAGCCAACTGCAAATTACTCATGCGCCCATCTGCTTGTAAATGCCGCAAGATATTCTTGTCATAGTTATCCATGCAGAAACCCCCTCATTTTCATATGTTTTATATATAAGCCATTTTAAGAAATTAAAATCTTATAAATCTTAAATTTTGAATTTTAATTTCCTAATGCTAGCGCAAATCATCAAATTACGAAATCTTATTCTTGCCTGCCTTGGCTATAATTCTTCATACGAGCAGGTCTCACAAACTGTCAAGACATGCTTAGCAATGCCCCAAAAAACCAACGGAGATTATTATGGTGACGTATATCGGCACACAAGACATGCAGAAGCATTTGAGCAAAGTTCGCCACGAAACGGCGATTGCGCGTTTGGCAGACATGATCAAAGAAGACTATTTACGCTGGCACAGTTTTGACAAGTGCGCGCGCGTTGCTAGTCATTCTGACGTTGGCGTGATTGAACTCATGCCGATCTCCGATGGGCAAAAGTATTCGTTTAAATATGTAAATGGTCATCCAAAGAATACGCAAGCTGGCTTGCTAACCGTGACAGCTTTTGGTGTTTTAGCAGATGTTGATACTGGGTATCCGCGTTTGCTGTCTGAATTAACTTTAACCACAGCCTTGCGCACCGCCGCGACCTCTGTGCTTGCTGCACAATATATGGCGCGCAAAAATAGCCGCAGCATGGCCTTAATCGGCAATGGTGCACAAAGTGAATTCCAAGCGATCGCTTTCCACTGCATTTTGGGCATTGAAGAAATTCGCGTGTTTGACGTCGATCCAGCGGCGACCGACAAGCTCATCAATAATCTGCGCGCCTACCCAAATTTGCGTATCATACGTGCCGAATCGACAGCCGCCGCCGTCAAAGGTGCCGACATCGTCACCACAGTGACAGCCGATAAAACCAATGCGACGATTTTGTTGCCGGAAATGATCGCAGCAGGAACACATATCAACGGGGTAGGTGGAGATTGTCCTGGCAAAACGGAATTACACCCAGCAATTTTGGAATCGGCGCGCGTGATCGTTGAGTACGAACCACAGTCTCGCATCGAAGGTGAACTGCAGCAAATGCCCGCAGATTTTAAAGTGACTGAATTTTGGCAAGTGGTTGACGGCACCGCACCAGGTCGTGCTAGTGACGACGAAGTCACGGTGTTTGATTCAGTCGGCTTTGCGCTCGAAGATTTTTCCGCCATGCGTTACTT
>CAYPNW010000189.1:0-1542 GCA_964411965.1 uncultured Burkholderiaceae bacterium | reverse complement strand
ATCACCGCTTAATTTGATTTAACTTGATGGAAATTTAATGACACAGACAATGAAGACGATTTCACTGATTGGCGCGCCGACGGATGTGGGTGCAAGCGTCAAAGGTGCGGGCATGGGTCCGGATGCATTACGCGTTGCAGGTTTGGTCGAAGCCTTGGAAGCAAGGCAATTGACCGTGATCGATAAAGGTAACCTGCACGGTCCCGCTAACCCTTGGCTCGCCCCAGTGAATGGTCTGCGTCATTTAAAGGAGGCCATCGACTGGAACCAAGCAGTGTATGACGCGGTGTCCGCATCGCTTGCCGCAGGACAAATGCCGATGATGTTGGGTGGCGATCACTGTCTGGCGATCGGCTCGATCAGTGCGATTGCCAACCATTGTCGCCAAGTTGGAAAGAAGTTGCGTGTATTGTGGTTTGATGCGCATGCCGACAGCAACCTCTCGACCATTAGCCCAACTGGCAACATCCACGGTATGCCCGTCGCGTGCTTGATGGGCCACGGTCCTAAGGAATTAATCAGCTACGGCGCGCATACCCCAGCGATGCAGCCTGGCGAGATTCGCTTAATTGGGATTCGCAGTGTTGACGAAGGTGAACGCCGCTTTATCCATGAAATGGGCATGCCTGTTTTTGATATGCGTTACATCGACGAACATGGCATGCGTGCCGTCATGACACAGGCATTGGAAGGCCTGGATGAGAACACCCATTTGCATGTCAGTTTTGACATGGATTGCCTCGACCCAGACATCGCACCCGGCGTAGGCACCGCCGTGGCTGGTGGACCAACTTATCGTGAAGCGCAGTTATGTATGGAAATGATTGCAGACACAGGCTTGATGGCATCGATGGACGTGGTTGAGCTGAACCCCGCGCTCGATCATCGCAACCGCACAGCAGAATTGGCGGTAGATTTAATCGAGAGCTTGTTCGGAAAGTCCACGCTAGTACGCATCAAAGATTAAGGAAACCCCGATTAAGTTACTGCGCGGCCAAATTTTGAATCTGCGATGCTCAACGTACGTTCGTACGCCTCCGCTTCTCGATCCAAACTTTGACCCGCTCGCTACACTTAATCAGAGTTTCCTTATGTTTTTCCCCGTAGATTACGGCTAAAAAATCAATCCACATGCTAAGAAACCGATTTCGCCCAGCGACCAAATCGGTTTTTTTATAACAAAACCATATTGTCGCGGTGAATCAATTCTGCCTCCTCAACAAATCCTAGCAGTGTCGCAATCTCAGACGAGGCGCGCCGCTTGATTTTATCTGCATCTTTACTCGCATAGTTCACCAATCCGCGTGCGATAACCCGCCCCGATTGGTCGCAACAACTCACCAAGGCGCCACGGCTGAAATCACCACGCACCTCGACCACACCAATCGGCAAGAGCGATTTGCCTTCGGCTTGTAATTTTTTCACAGCGCCGTCGTCCAGCACCAAATCGCCTGCGGTCTGCAGATGATCTGCCATCCATTGCTTGCGCGCAGCCAAAGGCGCCATTTGCGATACCAGCTCGGTACCCAAGCTTTCACCTTG
>CAYPNW010000188.1:0-4963 GCA_964411965.1 uncultured Burkholderiaceae bacterium | reverse complement strand
AGATTGTGACTCAAAAAGAAATAAGCCGCATACGACCATGCGGCTTCTCCAATCAATCAAAACGGTCTATCGCAACACTTCCGTCAGAACGCGCCCTTCTGCGGCTGCCGGTGGGCGTATGCGTAACAGGTAAGCGAGACTTGGTGCAATGTCGGCAATTTCTACATATTGACCATAAGCACCAGGCTTAATCCAATGCTTACCCATAACAAGTAGTGGCACATTGGTGTCATAGCTATAAGGCGAGCCATGCGTTGTACCCGTTGCGCTGTAGCTAAAAAATGAGAAAGGTTTAGGCACAACCATCAAATCGCCGGAGACTTGGCGATGCCAGGCGCGTTGCATGAGCTTACTGATATGGTTGTTCGGTACTGCGCCGTTTTCCAATTGTGTGCGCGTATAGACATCAGCGACGCCGGCATACGAGAGCAAAAAGCGCGCTGCGACATTTTCGACTTCATCACGTTTAAGACCACGTTGCTCAATGAGTTTGCTGTCGAGAATAATGTTCGGTGCTGACCAGTTCAACGCCAATTTTTCAGCTTTAAATTTTTCTGCCAAATGGGTATTTAATGCGGCAAACATTTTGGCGCCATCAATACGTTCCGCATTAAGCTGCTTCGTCTTGGCAAATTCTGGTGTGTTCGGGAAGCCGTGGTCAGCAGTCAAAATGATGATGGTGTTATCTAAACCAATACGCTTGTCAATGTAAGTGAAAAAATCGCCGAGCATACGATCTATACGTTGCAAATGATCATGCGAGGCGCGACTTTCTGGGCCGTACGCGTGGTTAATATAATCGTGGCCAGATAAGCTCACACCCAAAATGTCCGTCACGCCAGCAGCGTTTTGACCTAACTTTTCATTCTCAATCGTTGCGCGCGCGAAGTCTAAAGTGAGTTCGTCAAGAAACGGCGTTGCCCGCAAATTGTTGTAATAGCCTTCATCGAAACCACCAGTTTCGCTATGCATTTGAAATGGGAAACGGGAGTTTTTTCCCGTTCTGGGTGCGACGATGTCGTCACTCGCGTCATTTACGTAGGCGGATTCTGGCAACAAAGGTTTCCACGATTTTCCGTAAAAACGATCTTGTGGCTTGGCGTGGTTATAGCGTTGCACCCATTCAGGATGGCTCTGCATGTAATAAGTGCTGCTAGCGAAGTTGCCTGTCTTACTCATAAACATATAGGCTGTGCCAGTCTTGCCTGCCAACAAAATCGCACCGCGATCTTTGCCAGATATGGCAATAACCTTAGAACGGTCACCCGTCGCATAACGCAATTCATCGCCAAGTGTCGTCACTTTCAGCTTATTTGGCGAGGTGCCGTCACTATCCTTGGTTTCTTCACCAATGTATTTATGGGCGCTGTCTTCCGTGCAGTAGACCGAGGCGAGCGTGCTAGGGTCAGTCCAATTATTACCAATAATGCCATGCTGATATGGATAAGCGCCCGTTAAAATCGCCGCGTGCCCTACCGCCGTAACGGTAACGCCATGTGCTTGGTGAGCATTGCCAAACCATGCACCTTGCTCCATTAAACGTCGAAAACCACCTTGTCCAAATTGGTCGCGATAACGTGCTACTTGCTCTTGCGGCAAGCCATCAATCACTACCACCACAACCAACTTAGGCTGACTCGGCTTTTCTGCAGCAGGTGCGGCGGCCATGGCTGGCATCAAGCCTATTGCTGCACTGATGGCAACAGTATGTAAGAACAAGCGCCGCAAACGCAGGACAGAAGCAAAACCTTTCGACTGAATTTTTTTCATATGAGTATTTCCAAAAAATCAAAGAAAACGCCGATTGTGTTGTTCACCACAATCGGCTTCAATTACAACAATGTAGACAGATACTAGGCTACAACAGAACTATGTCAATTTGATGTCAGACGTTTACCTAATAACAATCAAATAGCACCTTCGCACAAATTAATGACCGTGCCCATCGCTATGCCCACGAACCTGAACAGGTACACTCCCCGCATTTACCCCTTCAAAGAAGAACGGCTTGCGATTTTTATTGCGCACGCCAACTTCATTCATGCTTGCAGACTCATACAAACGGCCGTTAAGCATGACATGGCTGATTTTGTCTGATTGTTCGATGTTTTGCAAAATATCGCCATCTATCAATACCATGTCCGCTAACTTGCCGACTTCCAAGGAACCGATATCTTTTTCCATGCCGAGGTAGCGCGCGCCATTGATAGTTGCGGAACGGATTGCTTCTAAAGAGGTCATGCCACCACGACCTAACATCCACATTTCCCAGTGAGCACCGAGGCCTTCACGTTGGCCATGTGCGCCAATATTCACGGGCACGCCAGCACGTTGCAACTCAGTCGCCGTTTTGGCAACTTTAAAGATATTGAAATCCTCGTCTGGTGCTGTTTCACGGCGCACGGCGCGGGGTTCTAATACGCTGCGGGGCACATAACGGGACAGTAGAGGATGCTTCCAAACGTCACTACGGGCATACCAATAATGCTCACCATCCAAACCACCGTAGCCCACGACCAGCGTCGGTGTGTAGCCTACTTTGGTTTGCGACCAGAGTTGCTTTACGTCGTCGTAGGCAAACGCAACAGGAATCGCATGTTCAACGCCAGTATGGCCATCTACCACCATGCTCATATTCGCTTGAAATAAAGAGCCGCCTTCCGGCACATTCAACATGCTTGTTTGGCGCGCCGCTTCTACAAGTTGCTGACGCTGATCGCGGCGTGGCTGATTGTAACTTTTGACTGATATTGCTCCCGCTGCTTTGAGACGTTTTAAATGTGTTAATGCATCGTCTAAACCATTCACAACGGCGCTAAAGTTCGCTTTTGCGCCGTAGAGAATTGTTCCCGTAGAAAAAATACGCGGCGCAACCACATGGCCAGCGCGCTGCATTTCACTGTGCGTAAAAATTTCCGCCGTATTATTTGATGGGTCGTGCAGTGTAGTCACGCCAAATGCTAATGAGGCAAAATCGACCCAACTCTGTTGCGGAATGATGTCGTTTTCACCCATGCCGCCATGCCAATGCACATCGACCAAGCCAGGAATCACAGTTTTTCCCTTTGCCGCGATGACTTTTGCACCTGCGGGAATAGCGATATCTGCCGCGTTGCCCACGGCACTAATGCGATTACCCTGCACCACGATACGTCCGCTCGCAATCACTTCATCGCCCTTCATGGTCACAATGCGCGCACCATCAATCACAGTGATGCCTTGAGGTTTATCGGCCGCTTCGCGGAAGCCAATTTTTAAGCCCTTTTCGCTGGGCTTTGGTAAATCCTTAGGCGCGCCAGGAAGGAAACTAAACGCATTTTTTAGCGGCGTCGTAAACAATTCTTCGCCCAGCGAAAACACCAGTGATTGACTATCACCAGACCAATGCAAGTAATCACCCGCATTGACGTCCAGCTGTTTGACTGGCAATGCATCTGCTTTTGCGCCCACCGAAACCGCTTTTCCTGCGGCTGGAAACGGCATCACAAACGTATGAAAGCGCTCTGTAAATGCCAACCATTGTCCATCCGGCGACAACGCGAATTGCTCGGTAAAATCACCTGTTGCAACCGGCACTTCTTCGGTGCGATCCAGCATGACACGTACGAGCGAAGTGGTCCAATCCACTTCGCCAGAAAACTTGGTGCGTGTGACATACACAGCATCACTCTCTTTGCCGAATTGCGGTACATCACCGTCCTCAGTAAGCAAGCGTGGTTCTGATTTGCCATCAGCCATCACTGCATACACGCCCTGATCCAACCCGTGCCACGGTGTTGTTAAATAACCGCCGCGCGATTTTACGTACACCACCTGCTTACCGTCAGGCGACATGCTTGGATCGAGATATTTACCTGGCGTTTTCGTGAGAATGGTTTCTTGCCCACTGCGTACGTCAATGCTACGTACCGAACCCAGTTTTTCATCATGCCAGGTGGCGTACACGACGCGATTGCCATCGCGAGAAAATTTCGGAAAATACTCAAAATGCTCTGTTTGTTTAGTAAGGCGTTTTGGAGCGCCGTTAGGTAAATCACGCACATACAAATAGCCCAAGGCAGAAAACACGACTTTATCGCCCTTGGGTGACGTGTTCACCCAACGCAATTGCTTGACATCAAATTGGTCTGGCGCGACTTCAGTGGGGAAGCGCACTGCCTCACGCACTTCTCGCGTGTCTTTGATATGGAATGGAATTCCCTTGGTGGATTTCGCAAAGGGGTCGACCTGCCAGATCTTACCTTTCGCCCATACGACGACTTTTTTCGAATCGGGCATCCAGCTAAACGACGGATAAACACCGTAGACCGCCCAACTTTCTTGCAAATCGCGTTCTAATTCGCCCCAAGCAGGAAATTCGACACCTGTCTTTAAGTCTTTCAAAAACAGTGTGCTTTGGTTGCGTACACGGCGCACGAAGGCGAGATATTTACCGTCTGGCGATGGCGTTGGGCGTACCGCGCCACCCGCTCCACTCACGAAGGCAATGGTCTTTCCGGTGTTCAGGTCTTTACGGAAAATTTGGTAAATTTGGCCGTTGGAATTCTTGTTGTATTCAAACGATTTCCCAGGCGTGGTGTCTTGCGAGTAATACACGTAACGCCCATCAGGCGAGAATGCCGGCTCACCCAAGTCTTTTTGCCAATTCGGTTTTTCGTTTAATTGCACACCAGAGCCACCATTGGCGTGGTAAAGCCAAATTTCACCGGAACCGAGTGAACGTGTACCCGTAAAGTGCTTGCGCGCTGCGATGTACTGCCCGTTCGGATGCCAAACTGGGTTGTTTACCAAGCGAAAATCTTCTTTGGTCACAGCACGTGGCTGACTGCCGTCAATATTCATTACCCAGATATTGTCGCCACCGCCCTCATCAGACAAATACGCTAATTGCTTACCGTCGGGTGAAAAACGCGCTTGCATTTCCCAGGCAATGGAATGCGTTAAGGGTTTTGCTTCACCGCCA
>CAYPNW010000187.1:0-5039 GCA_964411965.1 uncultured Burkholderiaceae bacterium | reverse complement strand
GTGCACTTGGTCTCTGCTTTTGTTGTGAAGGCTTGCTCACCTGGAATGGTTTGAATCACTTTGTAGTAATCCCATGGATACTTTGACTCCGCTAGTGCTTTTACCTGCATTAAATACATATCGTGAATCATGCTGCCGTCCGCACGGAGGCTGCCGTTTTTGACGTACACATCATTAAATGTGGCTTTGCGTAATTGCGCCAAGACCTTTTCGCTGTCGTCGCTTCCCGCAGCTTTGACAGCGTTCAGATATTGCAAAGTAGCTGAGTAATCTGCCGCCTGCAAACTGGAAGGCATTTTTTTCATCTTGCCAAAATAGCGCCGCGCCCACGCACGTGTTTCGTCGCTTTGATCCCAGTACCAGCTATCTGTTAGATACAAGCCATGTGTCAGATTCAATGTGAGCGAATGAATGTCGTTGATGAAAACCAGCAGGCCCGCCAATTTCATGGTTTTTGTGATGCCAAATTCATTGGCTGCTTTAATTGCGTTGATGGTGTCGCCACCCGCATTCGCCAAGCCTAAAATCTGCGCTTTTGAGGCTTGCGCTTGCAACAAAAATGCCGAGAAATCGGAGGCTGACAAGGGGTGCCGTGCCGCGCCCACCACCGTGCCGCCAGCCGCTTTCACGACAGCTGTTGTATCGTTTTCTAAGGAGGTGCCAAAGGCATAATCGGCGGTGAGGAAGTACCAACTTTTTCCGCCTTGTTTTACCACGGCTGAGCCAGTTCCTTTCGCCAATGCCACGGTGTCATAGGCGTAGTGAATGGTGTAAGGCGTGCATTCTTCATTGGTTAAACGGGCAGTGCCAGCGCCGATCACAAAGAACGGCTTCTTTTTCTCCAGCGCGACTTTTGACATGGCCAAGGCCGCACCAGAGTTGGTGCCACCGATCAGCGCATCGACCCCGTCGCGGTCAAACCATTCGCGTGCACGGCTGGCGGCAATATCTGCCTTGTTTTGATGATCTGCCGTGACTAGCTCAATCTTCTTGCCTAAGACTGTGCCACCGAAATCCGCAATTGCCATTTTGATGGCCTCCACACCGCCTTGCCCATCGATGTCGGAATAGACGCCCGAAATGTCCGTGATAAAGCCGATTTTTACCGTGTCGCCCGAGACTTGTGCGGTAGCGTTGCTCGCAAACGCGCTTAAGCTAAGGCTAACTGCCAAGCTGACTGCTTTGAGTTGATTTTTCATGGGTTATCTCCTATCAAAATTTTGTTTTAGACGTGAAGCGCATGCGGGGACTGCTTTTGAATTGATGTCCTACTGTATTTTCAAACGCCCAGTAATTCGTTTAAAACTGGCATTTTTTCGGCTAACTCTGATGCGACAAATTGTTCCACGATTTGTCCGTGTTCCATCACATAAAACTGATCTGCCAGAGGCGCGGCAAATCTAAAATTTTGTTCCACCATGACGATGGTGTACCCCTTCGCTTTTAGCGTGAGAATCATGCGCGCGAGGCTTTGCACGATTACAGGTGCGAGGCCTTCAGAAATTTCATCAAGCAGCAAAAGTCGTGCACCTGTACGTAGGATGCGGGCGACGGCGAGCATTTGTTGTTCGCCGCCAGAAAGTCGCGTACCTTGGCTATGTTTTCGTTCGGCGAGGTTAGGGAACATGGCATAGATGTCTTCTATGCCCATGGCATGATGACTGTCAGAGACAATGGGCGGTAAAAGCAAATTTTCTTCGGTGGACAATGACGAAAATATGCCCCGCTCTTCAGGGCAATAGCCAACACCGAGATGCGCGATTTTATGGGTGGCGAGTTGAATCGCTTCCACACCGTTGATTTTGATCGAGCCAGTACGTCGCCCAGTTAAGCCCATAATGGCGCGCATGGTCGTGCTGCGACCCGCCCCATTGCGTCCCAATAAGGTGACAACCTCACCTTGATTCACGCGCAAGTTGACGTCGTGAAGAATGTGCGATTCACCATACCAAGCGCGCAGTCCGTTCACTTCAAGCGCAGCCGTAGCTACACGGGGCGCATTCATGCGTGCGCTCCTGCGAGACTTGCTGTCTCAGCGCTTGCACCGTTGCTTTCGTCATTGCCCATATAGGCTTCAATGACCTTAGGATTTTTTGCGACCTCTTGGTAACTACCCTCGGCTAACATGCTGCCACGCTGCAATACTGATATGCGGTCACAAATGCCCGACACCACACTCATATTGTGTTCCACCATCAAAATCGTGCGACCAGCCGAGACCTTTTTGATTAACTCTGTGACGCGGTGCACATCTTCGTGCCCCATGCCTTGCGTTGGCTCATCGAGCAACATTAATTCTGGCTCCATCGCCAGTGTGGTGGCGATCTCAAGCGCGCGCTTTCTTCCATAAGGCAAATCGACGGTCATGGTGTCGGCGAAAGCGCCAAGATCAACCAATTCAAGCAAAGCCATCGCCTGCGCGTCAAGTTTGTACAGTTGACGTTCGCTTTGCCAAAAATAAAACGATGTTCCTAATTTGCGTTGTAGCCCAATGCGTACATTTTCTAGCACTCGCAAGTGAGGGAACACGGCAGAAATTTGGAATGAACGAATGATGCCCATACGGGCTATTTGTGCGGGTTTTTGCGCGCTGATATCGCGCTGATTGAAAAAAATTTGGCCCGAAGTCGGTGCTAAAAATTTCGTCAATAAATTGAAACAGGTTGTTTTGCCTGCGCCGTTCGGGCCAATCAGTGCGTGGATATGGCCTCGCTGCACTTGCAGGTTGACATCGCTTACCGCAGTAAAACCCTTGAACTCTTTGGTCAAGTGCTTTGTCTCAAGAATCACGTCGGTCATCCAGCCTCCCAGTGCCAGTCGCGTGCTTGTTATTGGTCTAAAGTCACATCGCTAAATGTGCGTTTTTTATCATTCGTTTTATAACACGGATTCGAATTTCTTTATCAAACTGAGCAAGAATTACCAAGAATACGAGTTGACAAGCTCTTTGTTTATCCCTTGGATGCGCAAGTTTTGGGCTTGTCGCTTTTTCTGAGAAGGTTCAAGCTTACCCAATATTTTTTAACATTGTCGCTTGGCGATTTTGCAGAAAATGGCGAATCGTGCTGTCGTTACATAAGCCTATTGCTTTGTTGTATGCCTGAACTGCATCAGCAAATCGCCCCGCTTTCGCCTGTAGATGAGCACGGGCAGCCCAATACGCTTGGTAATTTTGTAGGCGTGGGTCGTCTTCAACTATGGAAAAGCGAGCCAGTGCTATTTCTGCGCCATCCGTTTCTGCTAACGCTATCGCGAGATTGATCAGTACCACCGGTGACGCAGTGAGCGTGTACAGTTGTTCATATAAGCTCACAATGGCTTGCCAATTGGTCTTACCGCTTTGGCGGCGCGCTGCGTGGGCTGATTGGATCGCTGCTTCAAACTGAAAACGCCCTGGCATCTTTAATGCGCTCGCTTGCCGCAAAGTTTTCTCTGCGTGATCGATCATCGTGTGGTTCCAGCGGCTGCACTCTTGCTCTTGCAATGGCACGTAATTTCCTGCCATATCGATGCGTGCTGGGCGCCGCGCCTCTGCATACAACATCAATGCAAACAAGCCCAAGGCTTCCGCTTGGTTGGGGGCAAGTTCCGTCAAGAGTTGAGCAAGAAAAAGTGCTTCCTGTGTCAAAGTAGTGGAGGCAATTTCGCCGTCTGCAGGCGCTGACCATGCTTGCGTGTAAATCGCATAAACAGCGTCGAGAACTGCATCGAGCCGCTCTGTGAGCATGCCGCGATCTGGCATCGTCAAGCGAATACCTGTGTCCCGGATTTTGGTTTTCGCGCGTACTAAACGCTGCGCCATCGTGCTTGGTGATACCAAAAATGCGGATGCGATGGTGCTGGCATCAAAACCTAAGATCGTTTGCAAAATTAATGGTGCGCGGATGCCGCAATCAATTGCTGGATGCGCGCAGGCAAACATTAAGGCCAGACGTTGATCTGGTATCGCTAGATTGTCAGCGTTGTTGTCGTGCTGAAAAAAATCGTCATACGCGTCTAGATAAAGTTGCGCCCAAATGGCGTGTCTTTTTGTGCTGCGCGCTTGGTCTATCATGTGATGCCGCGCTGTCGTTAAAAGCCAAGCTTCCGCTTGCTCGGGAACTCCGCTTTGCGGCCAATGGTGCAATGCCGCTTCAAAGGCGTGCGATAGCGCATCTTCAGCTAGCGCGATGTCACCAAAGCGAGCCGAAAGTATGGCTAATAAACGGCCGTAACTTTGGCGTACGACTCTTTCTGCCACGGCGGCTGTTTGATTGAAGGGCGGTTGCATCAGGCCGGTGTTCTTTAAGAAGATTCTTCCGAATCCGTAAATTAATGGCGCTAGTTTTGTAGGTGGTGCGCCGGAAAAACTGCTGCTTGGGCAGCGTGCCGACGCACCTCATAAACCACGGGCATTGAACAACCGCGAGCGTCGCGGTGCTTTTTTGGAATATCTTACATCGACCAAATCGGACGAACTTCAATCGACCCGATAGGTGCACTAGGGCAACGCGCAGCCCAAGTTAAAGCGGCGTCTAGATCCGCCACATCAATAATATAAAAGCCGCCTAACTGTTCTTTGGTGTCGGCGTACGGGCCATCTAAAACACTCGTCTTTCCATCGCGAATACGCACGGTGGTCGCGTTGCTGGACGCTTTCAAGCGTTCACCAGCCACCAAAACACCCGCTTGCATTAGGGCATTCGTGTAGGGGCCGTAGGCGGCGACGATTTGATCCATTTCAGCAGGATTCATTGCAGCTTCTTTGGCTTCATCGGCAGCGATTAATAAAATAAATTTCATAGTGGTTTTCCTTTCGAAAAATGTAAAAGTAATGTTAACTAACGTTAAGACATATCGCAAAGTGAGTAAAAAACCGTACGCAGTAAGCACTGAGCACTAAGCGAAGCGAAACACAGGTTCTGCGTACTAACAATGACGCTGCAAGCTTAAGCAAATCGACAATGGAGAAAAATTTCTTTTTTGCGTACTGAACTACAATCGCTTTTTAGTAAGAAAAATTTATACTCATATAGGTATAAATTTAAAACGCTTTAATA
>CAYPNW010000186.1:3893-5047 GCA_964411965.1 uncultured Burkholderiaceae bacterium | reverse complement strand
AGCGCGTGTTTGCAGCGCTCTACGGTGCTGTCTGGCGTGTCTAGGTTGAAGGCTAAATACAAATGGCCGGAAAGCTCATCGAGCTTGAGTAGTTTCTCTATGGACGTGGGGTCGATGTTGTTGACTTTGCTTAAGTGCGCTAAGGCGAAGTCGTCGCTGACGAATGCGTCGATGCGGCCTAATGCGAGCTTTTTGATATTGTTGCCATCTGCGGGGGCGATATCGATAGCTTGCTTGTGCTTACTAAAAAATTCTGCCGCAGCACCGTCACGTATCACGCCAATGATATAGGGTTGTAAGTCGCTCAGGTGTTGGGCTTTGACGTCATGGCGGCTTTTTAATTTGTAGAGGTAGTTGTTTCGTTCAAAGATGACGCCTACCCATTTGAACATTTTCTCGCGCTCGTGGCTGCGAATAATCGGGTAAATCGCCATGTTTGGCGTGCTAAGCGCTAGCTTGTACGCGCGCGACCATGGGTAGACGGTGGTTTGTTGTGGAATGCCAGCACGCCGAAAAACTTCCTGCACGACCTCCGTGCCCAGCCCTGTGATGCGTTGTGAGATCGGGTCGAAGTATCCGTAAGGGGCGTTCTCTTCGGTGGCGATAGTGACTTTTTCTGCCGATGCCCATGGCAACGCCAAGGCATAAAAAAGAACAAAGACAGAAAAAAAACGACAGCGGAGAAAGGATTTAATGGGTTTGAATTGCATCGGAAAAACAGGGTTTGCATGTGCGAAAAGCACCAAGGGCGACCAGTATAAGGCAATTGCCATGTGGGAATAAATTTTAGGCAAAACAAGTTGCTTGGTGACGCATCGTTTGGTGTTCGCGCCAAATAGGCTGCTTGATTTATTCCGCTTTTTTATTCCACTTTTGCGTGATTTGTTGATAAGTGCCATCTTGCACCATCGCCATTAACGCGCTCTTGCAACGCATAACGATATCGTCTGGTGTGGATAAACTAAACGCTAAAAAAAGCGGGCCAGAGAGTTCATCGAGCTTGAAAAAACGTTCGATTTCGGTGGAATCTATTTTTTCTACATTTGCTACGTAGTTGATCGCTTGATCGTCGATCACTAAGGCGTCGATGCGCTTGAGCATGAGCTTGCGCAAATTTTGGGCATCGTTGGAAGAGTAGTCGATATGCAAACCTT
>CAYPNW010000186.1:0-3793 GCA_964411965.1 uncultured Burkholderiaceae bacterium | reverse complement strand
GCCCAAGGGTAGATTTCTATGCGGTGGGTGAGTTTGGCGCGTTTTAAAATTTCGACCACCATCTCGGTGGCAGAACCACTCACGCGCTGTTCTTTTTTGTCAAAAAAAATAAACGGCGCGATGTCTTCTGTGACGACGGTGATTTCCTGCGCAAATGCGCGTGGAACAAAGCAAAGTAAAAAGCCTGCGAGCAAAAAAGAGAACAACTTCATACGTGTGGTCTTAAGTTGGTACATCGATGAATTTTTCATGGCTTGAGCCGGACGCTTCCCATCTACCAAATCATCCTACTTTACTGCCGGTTCGCTTTTAGAGAGACTGTGTTAAAACGAATGCAACACCTTTCTGCGTCTCAATTTTTTGATGAGCACTGAATGTAAATCGAAAAATTTACAAAGACAAGGGCACCATGCTTGCAATCGATTTTTATGTGTGTTTCCAGCGACTGAAAGCAAAATTTCCGATCAAGGCTGCGAAGCTTAGGGCGAAATAGAAGGCAATCGATGTGCTATTGGCAACGCCATTGAAGCCGACAATGTCAATTAAAGGGAGATCACGCACATTGAGCGCAACGTATAGCGCGAATAGAAATAGGGCAAGAAAAAGCCGGGGCGTTTTTACGCAGCGACCTAGCACATCAGCAATGGCGCTGATACAAATAACGCCGGCAAGCAAAGCCACTGCGCGCATTGGCTCATGGAACAGCCAACGTACACAGACTGCACCCATGAATAAGCCAGCCAAAATGAGCTTGCTGCAGAGTTGGCGCGATAACTGCCCCATCGCGCCACCTCTCACGCTGGTGGTGAGTTTTTCTAGTTGAACCTGATAATCCCTCGTCGAGATATCGCTAATCAGAATGCCCCAATATGCCAGCGCGAGTCCCAGTATGGTGGGCAATGCTTGTTGTGGGCTAAGCAGCGTAGCCATTGTGCTTACCAGAATCAGCAAAATTGCAGAGGGTGCGCTCATCAACGTGAGTGCCACTTCAGCCGCGATTTGCCCCGCATGGTGTGGATGCGCCATGCCCCATTGCATGATGGGCTGCGCGCACTTTGATAAGGGGCGCAACCAACGATTTACCACCGTGAGTGGGCTACGTCTAGGGCGAGCGCGCGTCGCCGCGACACGATCGGGTGAATAGCGATGGAAGAAATACGCTGCAGGCAGTAAAGGGCTCAGAGCCAGCAGCGCGGCGCCAAAGCGCAGCTTGATTAGGCTGGTAGACCACAAGACATCGGGTAAGCGTATCGGCGCTAAGTTGGCATCGAAACTTGTCATCCCCAGGGAGATACTGGTTGTGTGAAATTGTTCGCCCAGCCCCGCCAAGCTGGAAGCGACGCCAAAAAAATCCAACATGAGGAAAGATGGAGTAGCGCCTTTGGAGGCCATTTCAAACGCCGTCATCATGCCGATTTGCGTGGTCCAAATCAAAAAAAACACGAAGTCGCCAAACTTGCCCATCAAAATCGGCACGCTATCAAACAGCACCGCACAAGCAGCGCTAAAAAAAATCAGCGGAAGCAGCAGTAAGGCATAGGTCTGTAAGTAGACAAAAACCTGTATCGACCCTTCGCCACGCAAGGCATGGCAAACCAAGGTGGTGCATAAGAGGCCGAACACCAATAAAATTAAATAGGCGACTCCACCTAACCACCGGCTAATTATCATGCGGCCGTTTTGCATAGGCGTGGTGGCAATCACTGCACCTAGACCGCAGCGCAAATCTTCTGCCACTCGTCCACGTACCAAAAAGAAGCCGCCGAATCCAAAAAGTACTGAGGCCAATGCGGCGCTGCCTAAAGCCAACGTGGAGCTGGTGTACAGTGCACGGGCATTGTTAATCGTCATCAAGGTCATGTCGCTGTTGGGATCAGGAACCAGCGTCCAACTGATCGCCACAACCGTGAGTAAGGTCACCAAGGTGCTCACGCGCCGCAAACGCAAGCGCGCTTCGTGTTTGATGAGCTGCAAAATTTGCCCAATCCAAATCGATGATGTGTTTTGCTGGCCTAGGGTTGGCGCCATCACGCTGCGCGCAGGCTGGTTCATGGTGAGTTTCATCATGCTGTCACCGGCAAAGGCGACGACACTTGCCCGTGCGCCATTAACGCGTCTTCCAAGCTGGGCTCGCTTAATTCTGCTTCTGCACATGGTTGAACGGGGTGCGCGATACGTACCTCATGTTGCGCCACGCCCTCGACGATGCTTCGTTGCGTATTCAACACTTGCGTGGTTTTACTTAGCTCGGCGAATGTCGCGCTGTCCACTGTTGCGCTCCAAATGCGTCCGCGTGCTTGCTCTAATAGCTGTTCTGGTGTGGCGAATGCGAGTAATTTTCCGTTACGCAGAATCGCAAGTTGGCTGGCGATGTGTTCGACATCAGAAACGATGTGGGTCGACATAATGACCAATTTTTCTTGGCCAAGCTCGGCTAAGAGGTTGCGAAAACGCAGCCGTTCTTCTGGGTCTAAGCCGGCTGTTGGTTCGTCCACCACTAAGATTTCTGGGTCGTTCAATAAAGCCTGTGCAATGCCTAAGCGACGGCGCATTCCGCCTGAAAACTCTGCGGCTGAGCGATGTGCTTGGTCGTGCAAATTCACAAGTTCTAATAAATGGCGAATGCGTTGCGGGTCTTTGACGCCTTTGAGCGCAGCAAAATACTGCATAAATTCAAGCGCGCTCAAATTGGGATAAACACCAAAATCTTGCGGTAGAAAACCTAAGCAATTGCGAATGGCGTTGGGCGTTTCGACGATATCTTCATCGTGAAAAAAAATCTGCCCTGCACTCGGTTTGGTCAGTGTCGCAATCATCTGCATGAGTGTGGTTTTGCCGGCGCCGTTATGTCCAATTAAACCCAACACGCCCGCCTTAGCGACGAAGGAAACGTCGTCCACTGCGGGTGCTGCTTTGCCAAAAATTTTACTAACGTGATCTAGCGTTAACATGATGCGCCTCCTAAGTATTCACGAAATTGAATTGATCTCTTAGGATTGACTTTACGCAATGCGTTAGCGCAGTGCTGTGCAAATCAGACAGAATGCGCGATGCTTGGTATAGGCTGCAAATCTTGGCGTCTATTTTTTTGGTCGTGTGGCGATCTCATGCCCTGCGATTCGCGCTGGTTAAAATTTTTGGTGTTTTTTAAGCCATGAGGGAATAAGTTTGCCTATACTTGCTAGGCGTTTTTTATGCGTGCTGAGCTATTTTTATTCTGCGAATAGGGTGCCGTAAGTGCAGCGCATTTTTCGAGCGAATTAGCATACTCCTTAATTTTTATTAATTTATTGTTGTTTTGCGCACTATCTATAAGCGCACTAGAAATATACGGGCAATAGTATTCTTTTTTTACGCATTAGAGTTTCTTGTAAAGGACATAGCCATGCACATTGTTGCCATTTACGCAGCCTTGTTAAGTTTTCTCTTTGTACTCTTGAGTGTGCGCACCATCCGCGCGCGACGGCGCCTACAGATCGCCGTGGGTGACAAAGCCAACACTGAAATGACCCGTGCCATGCGCGTGCACGCCAATTTTGCCGAATATGTTCCCTTGAGCTTGATCCTAATTTATTTTGTCGAACAAGCCGCAGCGCCTAGCCTTTTGGTGCACGGGTTGGGATGTTGTTTGTTGTTGGGGCGCGTGATACATGCCTACGGTTTAAGCCAGACACATGAAAAGTTTGCGTTTCGCGTGAGCGGCATGATCTTTACTTTGACGACTATCATGGTCGCCGCCCTGTATTTATTACTGAAGTCCAGCAACATCGTTTAAGGAAGTTCTGGATAAGTT
>CAYPNW010000185.1:0-5070 GCA_964411965.1 uncultured Burkholderiaceae bacterium | reverse complement strand
AACCAGTTGTTGAGCTGTTGGGGGATATTAAAATCGGGATTTTCATCCAACGCGATTTCTAGGGCGGAACCCAAGCTTTCGCCGCGCTTTAACGCTTCCAGAGCAAGGAAATCGGCCTTTTCCAAGTTGATGAGATGCACAAACCAATCTTTTCTCGTTACCAGCCCGTAGCTGGCCGCACGCAGCTCAATTGCATCGCTATCGACCGGACTTTGCTGATGTGCGTGCCAAATAGAAACCGTGCCCCAAGGCGAGCTATGCAAAGCGGCTGCGGGATTCCACTGCAAACGCGCCTCCTGCAAGCCCTCACCAACGGCGGCCAAAAAATCTGGGAGTGCAAGCACCTGCGCGTCTTGGGCGTAATAAGCGCGATGCACGAGCCACTCTAGTGCAGCGACGTCGGCGAAGTAGGGGTAATCAGCGACGCGGGTGTCTTGCGCAAGAAACGTCGGAAGTTCTGCACCGAAGAAATTGAGATCACCAGATTGAGACGGATGAGCTTTACCAAAAGCGCGAGCGAGTTGTTCAAAAAACTCGTCGCCCACCAGTTGCAAAAGTACCGGAAAGGCGTTTGAGAGTGCCTGCGTCCAAATCGCCGTTAAGTTGCCGCGATAAAAAGCTAAACGGCTCTCGGCCACGCGCTTTTGCTCTGACGATTCTGCCTTGAGCAAACTTAAAGCATGTGGCGCCTGCCCTGCATCCAATAAAGCATCAACAAAACGTTGCTGTATATCAAGCAGTGGCACGCTTGCTGGCTTAAGCATGAACGCGCTCCAATTTGTCGCGTGCTGCTTGACGCCGCTGATTGACGATTCGAGCTTCGTCTAAGAGCACATCCAGTGTTGGAATGTCTGTATCCCATTCGATCAAGGTTGGGATGTCCGCGCCCAGCATTTCACAAGCGCTTTGGTACAGCTTCCAGACTTCGTCGTCGATGCGACTACCGTGGTTATCGATTAAGCAGTCTTCTGTGCGCAAATGTCCGGCCATGTGGATTTCACCAATACGGCCACGTGGCAATGCAGCAAAATGACGCAATGCCGCCATGGCGTCTTCGCCGTGGTTGCATTGATTCACGTAGAGATTATTCACATCCACCAAAACGCCGCAACCTGTGCGTTGAGAAAGTGACACTAACAATTCCGCTTCCGACATACTGTCATCAGCAAAACGGACATAAGTGGAGACATTTTCCAGCAGGATTTGGCGCTGCAATGTATCTTGAATTTGGTCAACGCGACTGGCGACCAAGTTCAGCGCCTCATTTGTCAATGCAAGCGGCAGCAGATCATTAAGATGCCGTCCAGAAACACTGCCCCAGCACAAATGCTCAGAAACCAAACCTGGTTCGATTTTATTGATAAGCGAGCGAAGCTTTTCGATATGCGGCAAAGAGAAGCCAGCCGCAGAGCCTATGCCTAAGCCCACTCCATGAACGCTAACAGGGTAGTCTTGACGCAGCTTTTGCAAGACGTGCAGATCATAGCCACCCTCAGAGAAATAATTTTCTGAATGCACCTCTAACCAATCAATGGCAACCGGCGCATGCAGAAAATCTCTGTAATGTTTACTGCGCAAGCCCACGCCAGTGCCGAGCACTGACGTGGGCTTGCGAAGGGAATACGCGTTGTTTTGTGTATTCACTGGCGATAAATTACGCCTTAGGCGCTTCTAATTTGCCGCCCATTTTTTCGCATGTACCAGCTGGTACTTTTTTCCATTCATTTGGATCGTTGTCTTTCTTGCTTTGGCCAGCGCATGAATGCGAACCAGATTTAGTTGCGCAATCATTTTGACCAGCTTTGGAGACACCGTAGCACTTTTCCATCTTAGCGCCATCAGCGGCCATTGCCATTGAAGAACCTAACAAACCAACTAATGCCATTGCGACTAATGCTTTGTTACTCATTTGAATCTCCTTAAAAAAATCAAAAAGTGCCTTACTTCGGGAATTCGGGCAAATTGTTTAACCTGCACCTATCAGTCGATTAAACCACCATTACTTTACACTTTTTTCCTAAAAAGATTTACGCGACATTGTTGCAAGAGGTAAATTGTGACCTCATTCAGGCAAAAATATGCCGATTCTGGCTTTCAAGCGATCAAAACAAAAAGGAAAACCGTATGCAGAACACAACTTTTACTGTGGAAGGTGAGTTTGTTGAACTCAATCAATTACTTAAACTGGTTGGCCTGTGCGATAGCGGCGGCGCCGGCAAGATGATTGTTGCCAGTGGTGTAGTGAGCGTTGATGGCAAACCAGAGACGCGGAAAACCGCCAAAATCAGACCTGGCCAAGTTGTTCGTGTGGGTGATGTCAAAATCACCGTCGAGGGATAAAAAAAGCCGCTAGGCAATGAGCTAGCGGCTTTTAATAGAGAGACTTACTACTCTTTGTACATCCAAGAGCGTGTCATTGGGAACGGATTTGCATTTTCGCCTGTTAACTTGCAGCAGAGAATTTGATTTAGGTGCATCCAATTTTCGTGGAATGCGTAGCCGCAACCCGTCAAGTAAACACGCCAAATGCGGAAACGCTTTTCATCAATGAAGCTGCGCGCAAGGTCAGATTTGGCTTCCAAACTGTTCGACCATAACGCCAATGTACGCGCGTAATGGCGGCGCAGAGATTCCACATCCACTACCTCAAAGCCCGCTTCCGACATGCATGACAGCACCAATGACAGATGCGGTAATTCACCATCAGGGAATACGTATTTGTCGATGAAATCACCACCGCCACGTCCCACCGTTTTATTGCCAGGTTGCGCCGCGGTAATGCCGTGCATCAACATTGCACCGCCCGGTGCCAATAAGCTTTGCATTTTGGCGAAGTATTCAGGCAAATTTTTACGGCCAACGTGTTCAAACATGCCGACACTGGCGATTTTTTGATACGTCTCGTTGGTTGGAATATCACGATAATCCTGCAAGCGAATTTCGCAGCGATCCGTTAAGCCCATTTTTTCTATCAAGGCTTTTGCGTAATCAAACTGGCTTTGTGAGAGCGTAACGCCAACTGCTTTCGCGCCGCGTTGTGCAGCGCGGATGATTAATGCACCCCAGCCGCAACCTATATCCAAAAAGCTATCGCCTTCCTTCAATTGGACTTTATTCAGAATGTGATCCAGCTTATTGAGCTGTGCTTGATCTAATGTGTCGGCCTCGTTTTTAAAGTAAGCGCAAGAGTAGACCATGCGCTCGTCCAAAAACAGCTTATAAAAATCGTTCGAAATATCGTAGTGAAATTCAATCGCTTCTTTGTCACGGCGACGCGTGTGTGCCTTTAAACGCTGAAAAAACCCCGCTTGGCTAACTTCGAAATCCGAACCGCCACCGGTTTTTGCCAGCTCAATCACCATATCGACGATATCTTCGATCTTGCCATCGAGGTCAATCTGACCTTCCACATAGGCAGAGCCAATGGTTGAAATGGTTGGGTTGAGCAAGTGGCGAATTGCGCTCAGTTCATGCAAGCGAATCACAACCTTAGCTGGCGTCGCTAATTCTATTCGACGGCCAGAGGGTAAGACGATCGCCACAGGCAAGCTCGCATCGGCGTTCGCGGTAATCCATTTTTCTAATTTAGCTTCTAACATGTCTCAAATTGATTAAGGGTTAATTGAATTGGAACAAAAAAAATTCGCGCTAAATTAAGCTTAGCGACGGGCAAAACATTGGGGCTGATTTTCGACATGTCTGCCAGACTGGCCTACGATTAGGCCAACTCACTTAAAAGTGGCTAAGTTCGGCAAACTTGCTAAAAAATGTCAAAAAAACGCCAACGATCATAACATGCGAAATTTTGGCATTGGCAAAATTGCTTCAAAGCATTGGAGTGAAGCGGTTCTATTTAACAACACTTGCGCGAAACGCCAGCAAAAACGCCGAGGCACAGCGCAATTAACCAAAAATCTCCGCCCACGCCGTATCGAAAATGATTTGGTACAAGAAATAGCAGCCAAACACCAGCATCGCGATACTTGCCGCCAAGTTGATGTTGCGCAAGGTGCGCGGTGAAAATCCGCCACGACGGCGCGCAATTAAGTGCACTAACATGCTGTACCAACCAGCCGTGCCAATCCCCGCCCCAACCGCAAATACAAAATTGACCATCATGCCGCTGCGTAACATGCCCCATTCGTGCAAGAGTCCACTGATAAAAATCCAGGTCGGCACTGATGACAAATTAGAGCCATAAAGCACAGCGCCAAGCGTAAATGCGCCCAGCAAACTGCCCTCTTTCACATGTAACTTGACCACGCGGTCTTCCGCTTTATGCAAATCTGCCTCTTCGTCGGGCATACGCACGCTAATGCGATTCGCTTCAAAAGTCTTGTAGCCCATCCAGACTAGAGCCACAAAACCCACTACTCGAAAAAATAGATTCACCTCTGGGAAATCTTTTAAAAAATGCTGAATTTGTGCCGCGCATGCGCAATACAAAAAATCGACCAAGGCCGCCCCAATTGCGGTCGCAAGGCCGGATCGATAATCGTATTTCAGCGTGCGGCTAATAATGGCGGCATTGACAGGGCCAATCGGCATCGAGTTGAGCCAACCTGCAATGAATCCAATGATGATTGCTGATATCAAGAGCGTCCAGAAAATCGAAATGTGCCCAATTAACGAGCAAACAAAGGTCGTAGAGATAAAAAGATTGATCCTTACAGATGCAAAGTACGGGTCGCAAGAATCTTTTTCAATATCGAAGCGTCCAAACGGGCACGCTAGGCGCGCAGTATCGTCGAATATGGCGTTGTTGACAATCCCTTAAGGCACCGACGAAAACTTTGCTATAGAGGTAAGAAACAAAAAAGCGCCCGATTAACAAGCGCTTTTTCTTAACGAAGTTGGTAAAACCTAGGCGGTGGTATTCACATTGCGACCCAAATTAGCAGGCAAATTCGCAGTGCGTGGCGCTTCAGGAATCGCCTCAATTAATGCCGTGGCACTTTCCGCGCTGACATCAATCGCACGCTTTAAAACCGCAATACTAATCGCTTGGCTGGTGCGCGCGTCGGATAATGCCGATGCTGTATTCGCAATACTGGTAACGTCGTTTGAGAT
>CAYPNW010000184.1:0-5076 GCA_964411965.1 uncultured Burkholderiaceae bacterium | reverse complement strand
GTGCGACACGACACTTGTCCCCGTGTAAAGAGAAATAACTCTTTTAAATTAAATTACCCTTATTTTTTCCGTAAGGGGTTCTACTGTTCTATCCCACGTTTAATTCGGGATTGAATGGGGAGGAGTATTAGTGCATGGTTGTGTCACTTGGTGTTTCGGGTGTCAATATGCATTGCTCAACACCTAGTACTTCTTCTAAAGCGGTAACGATTTCAGCTAACTCCACGGTTGCCAAAACATTCTCATTTTCTACAATTATTCCGAGTAGTTGTGTGTCTCCATTCGGTTGTAGGTGATGAATGATAGGTAAGAAATAACCGTTGATCTCTTTGACGATGACTTTAAGTGTACCCGGAGTCGCGCTTAGAATTTTTAATTCTTTGGGTGATATAGAAGGTAGTTGATCCATGTTTGTACTTGAAGTCATTTGATTAAATTTGTCAAATAAGGGAAGCATCAATTTATCGATGTTGAGCTTAGTTGTAAAGGGACAAAAGCTCTGTTTATCATTGTTCAATTCGTCATTCTGTAAGGTTTGATGAATAGTGAACCTGTTATACGACTAGCAGTAGCCTAAGGAGACATGCGTCGCTGGTAACGGTGGCGTGTGAAGCTCTCCTGACAATGTATCTCTCCAGTGATGGGCGTACTTTTATCGTGAGGTAAAGTACGGAGACTCTAAGCAGTGATAGGGTTGAGAGGCTAGGCTGGCTGGCATGGGTAACAAGATGTGAATTGTCGTTAAACTTCGTGACTATTGAAATGCCAAAACTGCTGTTAGGCATTAACCAAAAGGTGCATGGTCGGATATTTCGTTGCAATTTCGGAATACGTCGTCATCAGACCATCGGAGAAAAGACAGACCCTAACCCAGTCGTGTGATAAGTAGGGAACGTGGAAAACCCAAATCGTCGCCCAAGTTGTTGTAGTCGGGCAGGTGAACCGCAAGGAACACTGTTGGCGGTGTGGGCATGGGAGGATAGAAAAAGCGAATGCTGGGCTGTAATCGTTCAGATAGGAATTGAAACATCATTCCACGTGAAAGCGGGCAGACTTCTATCTGGTCTATCGTCGCAAGACGGCTGACCAACCCTTTATCTTGGATAAGATGAAGGGTAAGTACCAAGATATGGTACTTGCCGAACGGATATTTTTACTTGTGGGAGCTATGGACGCTCCCACAAGGAGCGTTATGAGTTTTCACTTGGGAAATTGAAGTTTAATTTCAATTTACAAGGAGGAAAGCAGCATGAGAGTGCATATCCATACGGATGTGTCTGCGCTTTCTCATGTTCCGCAAGACTGGCACGCTGTAAGTTGGCGACAAGTGGAGCGGAACGTGAAAGGGATGCAGATACGAATTGCGAAGGCAACACGGGAAGGCAAATGGCGCAAGGTGAAAGCCCTGCAACGGATGTTGACCCGCACGTTATCCGCCAAATTATTGGCGGTGAAGCGTGTTACTGAAAATCAAGGGAAACGCACGGCAGGTATAGATGGTGAGCTATGGGAGTCACCTGAAACGAAGTGGTTAGCCGTTAGCAGAATGAAGCAGCGTGGATATAGACCTTTGCCTTTGCGAAGAGTCTATATACCGAAAGCAAATGGGAAAAAACGCCCTTTAGGGATACCCACTATGCGAGATCGGGCTATGCAGGCTTTATTTTTATTAGCGTTGGAACCCGTGTCTGAATCGACGAGTGACCTTAATTCCTATGGATTTCGGAGCAATCGATCAACCGCAGATGCGATGTCCCAATTGTTTGTTTCTTTATCCAGTAAGGCTTCGGCTCAGTGGGTGCTAGAGGCAGACATAGCGGGTTGCTTTGACAATATTAACCATGAATGGTTGATAGCGAATGTTCCTATGGAACGTAGCGTTCTTCGCAAGTGGTTAAAGTCTGGCTTGATTTATCAAAGTCAGTTTCAGGAAACAAAAGCTGGTACGCCGCAAGGAGGAATTATTTCTCCTACATTGGCAAATGTGACGTTGAATGGGCTTGAGTCTGGCTTGACTGAATACTTAAGTATGAAGTTCGGTGCGACGAAAGCTCTCAGGCTGAAAGTAAATGTCGTTCGGTACGCGGATGATTTTGTTATTTCCGGTAGTTCGAAAGAAATACTGGAAAACGAAATCAAACCTTGGATAGAAAATTTCCTTGCGGTTCGGGGATTAAAACTGTCTGAGGAAAAGACGCATATTGTTCACATTGACCAAGGCTTTGACTTTCTGGGATGGAATTTCCGCAAATATCAAGGGAAATTACTGATCAAACCGAGTAAGAAAAACGTGCAAACGTTTTATCGTAAGGTTAAGGAAATCATCAGCAAGCATAAGACGGTAAAACAAATGGATTTAATCCATTTGTTAAATCCGATATTACGAGGCTGGGCGCAATATCACAGTCCTGTAGTAGCCAAGGCAACGTATAGCAGAATGGAACATTTGATTTTTGATGCATTATGGCAGTGGTCTAAGCGGAGACATCCGAAGAAGAACACAGGTTGGATTAGAAATAAATATTTCCAAATCATAGGCGACAGAAATTGGGTGTTTGCGGTTCCTGCAGTGAGCGAAGAAGGCAAGACGGACTTAATAGAACTGTATCAGTTGTCAGGAACAGTAATTAAGCGGCATAAGAAAATCAAAGGGGCGTATAACCCTTTTGACCCAGAATGGGAGATGTACGGCGAGAAGTTGCAACAGGAGCGTATGTTGGAAAACATGCGTCACAAAAAGCAATTTATTCGTATGTATTTTGATCAGGGTGGGCTTTGTGCTGTATGCAAATGCAAGATGACCAAAGCGACAGGCTGGCATGACCATCACATAGAATACCGTGTGCATGGAGGGTCTGATGTCTTGGGGAATCGAGTTTTATTGCATCCGAATTGCCACGCCCAAGTGCATAGCAAAAGTTTGAAAGTAGTAAAGCCGGCTTCCTTATTGGGGGTTTTGTAATATAGCGTTTCCTTTTTTTAGGGAACTTTTATAGTAGGCTTGAGCCGTGTGCGGTGAAAGTCGCAAGCACGGTTCTTAGGGGGGAATGGGTCAGTAATGACCTGTTCCTACCCTCCTTTGTATCCCTTTTTCATTATGCCGAACGATAATCTTTCTTCCCCAGTAAATATGACTAAATCGAATCCAAAAGTGGGATTCGTCTCTTTGGGGTGCCCAAAAGCTTTGGTCGATTCTGAGCAAATTTTGACGCAACTGCGCGCGGAAGGTTACGACACCGCTAAATCGTACGATGGTGCTGATTTGGTGATCGTCAATACCTGCGGCTTTATTGACGCCGCAGTACAAGAATCTTTAGACGCAATCGGCGAAGCTCTGCATGAAAATGGGAAAGTCATTGTCACAGGCTGCTTGGGCGCAAAAAAAGGCGCAGATGGTAAAGACTTAATTCAAAGCGTTCACCCCAAAGTTTTGGCAGTGACGGGGCCGCATGCGCTAACTGAAGTCATGAGTGCAGTGCATTTTCATTTGCCGAAACCGCATGAACCATTCCTAGATTTAGTGCCAGCACAGGGAATCAAGCTAACTCCTAAACACTTCGCTTACCTAAAAATTTCCGAAGGATGCAATCATCGTTGCAGCTTTTGCATTATTCCATCGATGCGCGGTGATTTGGTATCGCGCCCCATCGGTGAAGTCATGCTGGAGGCAGAAAATCTCTTCAAGGCAGGCGTGAAAGAACTGCTCGTGATTTCCCAAGATACCAGTGCTTATGGTGTTGATGTCAAGTTTCGCACGGGATTTTGGAATGGCAAGCCAATTAAAACGCACATGACACAATTGGTTGAAGCCTTGGGCGAATTGGCGAAGTCTTATGGCGCTTGGGTGCGTTTGCATTATGTTTACCCTTATCCACACGTGGATCAAATCATTCCGCTCATGAATGAAGGCACAGTATTGCCTTACCTCGATGTACCTTTGCAGCATGCCCACCCTGACGTGCTAAAAAGAATGAAACGTCCTGCCAGCGGCGAAAAAAATATCGAACGCATCAAAGCATGGCGTGCGGTTTGTCCTGACATCACTATCAGATCGACCTTCATTGCCGGTTTTCCTGGTGAAACCGAAGACGAATTTAATTATTTGCTTGATTTTCTCCGCGAAGCCGAAATCGATCGTTTAGGTTGTTTTGCCTATTCTCCTGTTGATGGCGCGACCGCGAATCAAATCGAAGGTCAATTACCAGAGGACGTACGTGAAGACCGGCGCCGTCGTGTCATGGAACTACAAGAAGGCATTTCAAAGAAGCGGCTACAAGCAAAAGTTGGCAAAACAATGCGCGTTTTGATCGATAGCTTGGATCGAAGCGGCGGAGTAGGGCGCAGTGCAGCTGACGCGCCAGAAATAGATGGCGTGGTTTACGTAAAACCACCGTATGAGCCGCATCGTAAGTTGAAAGTGGGCGAATTTTTTGACGTCGAGATTACTGCCGCTGATGCCCACGACTTATGGGGAAATGCGCTATGAAACGCTGGTCAAGAAAAGCTCACTTGTTTATGCACTTCATAGCCATGTGTTTTGTGGTGGTTAGTTTTCAAGTGCAGGCAGCGAGTCAGGTCAGTGTCTTTGCTAAACCAGTTGTGCTGCGAGGCAGTCTTGGTAACGACCAAGTTGAGATGCAACTCAGGCCAAAATTGGATGAACCAGATAGTGTCGAAGGAAGCTATATCGTGTTTAACGGGAAACGTAATCACGGTAATAAAATCGTGGTCGCGGGTGAAGTGAGCGGCACTAAAGTGACGATGGAAGAGTCCGAAGACGGTGTCGATGTGTGTGGGCAATGGGACGGTGTGCTGCACGGCTCGAATTTTCGTGGCGTTTGGCAGTCAGATGATGGAAAAACAAAACTTGATTTCAATCTTGAAATCAGCAAAATGAAGACGCCCAAAACTAAGCATAAAGCGAGACCAAGCAGTAAATTGCACTAAAGACGGATTCGGACGAAATTAGTTTGACACTTTGAAACAATAAAACAGTTGATTTAGTGTCGACCTCTAACATTCTTAAACCCAGATTTTCCATTAGGATTTGTGACGATGGCGGATGCATTTTTCGAG
>CAYPNW010000183.1:0-5101 GCA_964411965.1 uncultured Burkholderiaceae bacterium | reverse complement strand
GCGGCAAGACACTGGCAAGCGCAGCGCCGTCGCGCAAATGCAAATGCCAATCGTCCGGGCGAGTGAGCGTGAGTGTCGTGAGATCGTTGTTGGTAGGCATGCTGTGGTCGGTGATAAAGAGAAAGGGTCAGGAGAAACCAAGCTTAGACATTGCGCGGTTTGCGTTTGTCAGTATTCTACTCTTCCCCAATTTCCGCCCCAAATTATTCCTACACCCACCAGTAAATTTTTGCTACGCTTAATAATAAAGCGCATACAGTCATAAAATTTTTAAAAAAATGGCAGTATGTGAATTCGCAGGTGATGTTCAGGCTTAGTGTCGATGTGATTTATTACTATAAAAAAGATCAAAACCTCTCAATACAAAGCTAATGCAAGGCTTTACGAAAGAGCGACGAAGAAAAGCAAACCCGCGTTGTTCCACGTCTTTTTTTCTCTGTGTCTCTGTGTCTCTGTGTCTCTGTGTTGAGAGGTTTTTTTCTTAACAATTTAAGCCTTTACTTTCATCGATATTCAAGCTGAACAAAGCCAATGTACATTTGGCTCAGAAGTGATCTTGGATCAAGATTTCTGATCTGGGCAGGCGTTCCCCGCGCGGCCAGGCTACCTTCGTCGATTTGCCTATCACCAAAAGATAACTGAGCACGATGTGGTCAGGAATCTGCAGAATTTTCGTCACGGCGACTGGATCAAAACCAATCATCGGGCCCGTGTCATATCCCATCTCGACGGCGGCCAGCATGATTGTCATGCCAGCAAACGCACTGGAACGGATCGCTTCGTCACGCGTGAGTTGCGGCTTACCTTCGTAAAACGGCGTCACGCTAGAAACCATAAAGTCTTGCACTTCTTTTGGGGCATGCTGCCAGTAACGCGCAGGATTATCCTTGTGAGCGTTGATATCTGCGCAAACCGCGAGCAGCACAGAAGCATCGGTGACTTGGGCCTGATCCCAAGCGGCGGCGCGAATCTGCTTACGCAGCTCCTTGTCTTTCACGTTCACGAAACGGTAGTTTTGAATATTGAAGGAAGACGGCGCGAGCTGCGCCAATTCAATCAGGCGCGCCAAATCTGCGTCGGGCATGGTATGAGTCGGGTCGTAGTGTTTGACTGAGCGACGATGTTCGATGGCTTGGGAAACGTTCATGTTTTCTCTCACAAGTGGTTGAGGACGAATGCAGGAGAATAGTCGAATTTCGTTTTTTCAGTATTGACTCGTACCGATCTTGTCGACACTACAATTCGAAGCCGAAGGAGTGCGGCTCCGTGCGAACCGCACTTCAAGCCACACTCCTTGAGTCAATCCCACTTTTTATTCGCTGACATCAAGCTTGACGACTTTAGCTGTTTGCACGCCGCCCGCAGGTGGCAGCGACATGCCGCCGTTCGTGGTGACAAACACGTTGGTTTTTTTGCCATTGACACGAGTCGCCACCGCGGTACTGCCCGCCATGCCTTCCTCAAGGCCGGCTATCACGGTCACTTTACCGTTTTGCGCCACGCTGACTAAGCTGTTGTAAACATGCGTGGCTCCGTACAAAGTACCTTGATGGTCAAAGTCAAAGTCATCCAAGCCAATTTGATCCATCACGACTGTGATCGATTTTGCCTCGCCTTTTTGCACTGTTACTTTTAAGAGCGTTTGCTTGGCTGTGTTGGAGAGATATACATCGCCATGGTAGGACTTGATGCCGTTCACTGCTGGCGTCGGATTATTACTATCGCCCCGCTCCAACAGCGTATCTTTCAGCCATGTGCTCACTTGCTTGGTCTTGGTATCAATGCGCCAAATCACGCCTTTGTACGAATCCACCACCAGAATGTCTTTGGCGTTTAAGCGCAGCATACCGTTGGGAAACATGCCTTGCTCAAGTTTGGCAAAGACTTCACTTTTTCCGCTCGCATCTATCGCAAATACTGCGGGTTCGCTGCCTTTAACCCAGCCTGAAACGAAGGCCGATCCATCTTGATTTACCAGCAAGCCAGCGATTTTTCCGTTGACTGTCGACCATTGCACTTTTTTCCCCGTTTGGTCGACTTTATAGACCTTGCCGTCGAGATGGCTATTAATCACCATGTTGCCGCTTTTATCGAGCGCGATGTTTTCAAGAAAAGTTTGTGGAGGAAACTCCGCCAACACAGTTGCTTGGCGAATCGCCTTAGGTGTTTTGTCGTAAATCGGCGGTAAGGATTGCGCTGCAGTTTGCAGCGCCACTGCTGCCAATGCGAAAAAGGAAAGCCAGCGAAACATAATCAAATCCTTTCAAAGAAAAAATAAACGCGCAGAGTCGAATGGAACATCATTAACACCGTTGATGCAGTGGTTTTACTTTGCCACCTCTAAACCACCGAGCACCGCATCTTTCAAAGCGGGATACATAATGTATTCAAACGGAAAATTGATTGCCCCCACAACGTTCTCCACTATTTTTCCCTTACGGAGGGTGTAGACATGTACTTCCTTTAAGGGCACCACCAAATTATTGGCTTTCACGCCGTAATAATCTTTTTTGAAGACGGTGGTGGCCGTGAAACGCACCACGACTTTGTCGCCAACGGCAAAGCTCTCGTCGATGTTGAATTGCGTCACGGGCCAAGCATCGGCAAAACCCTCAAACACTTTTTTGTAGGCGTCTCGACCGCGTATTGGTCCTTGTGGGCTGAGGCCCGTTGTAACCACGATATTGGGGTCAACCAATTCATCAAAAACTTGCATATTGGCTTTGCCCAATCCTTCATTGGCAAAACGTAAGGCAGTCGCCAAATTGGCTTTGGAATGATCAACAGCCTGTGCTGGAGGTAAGGCGCACACCGATAGAACAATTGCAAGTAGTAAAGAAAGAAGCTTCATAATAAGTCCCATATAAAAATGTGTTGGTCAGAGAAAATCGGCTTAGGAAATGAATAGAAAACATCTACCAAGGCAATGCGTGCTCCAAATGAAAAAATTGTCCACTTGGTCCGTCGTCAGGCAAAGTCGCTAATAGCACGGCGGAACGTGCCCCTTCTGCCACACTAAGAGTGCCGTAGGGATTGGCATCGGTGAGCACTGCGCCGGGGTGTGCTGAATTGACTTTAATTTTCGTGTCCCTTAACGCGTGTGCCAAATGCACTGTAAAGGCATTGAGTGCGGTTTTACTACTGTCGTAGGCGAAAGGTTTCAGGTCGCCCATTTTTGCTTCTGGCGTCGAATGCAGAGTAAGCGAACCCAACGCACTCGATTGATTCACGATACGGCCTGCCGTGCTTTGTTTGAGTAGCGGCAAAAATTTTTGCGTTAGCGCGACGTGCGCAAAAAAGTTGGTGTCGAAGGTCTCACGCAGCATTTGCATTGGTACATCCGCCGCAGTAAATGACCAATCATTCGCAAACCCCGCATTATTTACCAACACGTCGAGGTGGCCATACTGCTGCGCGATGAGGTCAAACGCCGCATCGAAACTGGTGGCATCGTCCATCTCAATGCGTAGGGCAAAAACGTCTAGCCCCTCGTCACGCAAGACTTGTGCGACCTGCTCGCCAGTCGCCAAACTTCGCGCAGCCAGCCAGACTGTCATGCCTTGTTGGGCGAGTTGACGACAAATCTCCAAGCCTATGCCTTTATTGGCACCCGTGACGAGTGCGATTTTTTTTACCGTTGCCATCATGACTGACTCCTAAAAACTCATTGAGTGGTGAGGCATTTTCGACCATTTGCACGGCGCTTCGTGGTCAATCGCACGCGATTCGCGCCAAAACCGCTTCAAAAAAGCATCCGTCATCATTGCAAAACGCTATGAAAAATTTCGATTTGACGAACAAACTCCCGTGCTTTGTTCATAAAAGAGCGCAAAGCATTGATCGAATTCATCATAAACAGCTAATATTCATCAATCAAATGATTCTTTTTTATATTATCCATCACTTAAAACAATGAATGAATTTAAAACCCGGCTACACAGACTTAGTCATGTCCTGAATGAAGCACAGAATTTGGAAGAGGCGACCACGCGTCGTTTAGCAGCGATGGACTTGAATTTGTTAGTGGTGTTTTCCGTATTAATGCAAGAGCAGAGTGTGACTACGGCGGCAAAACGCTTGTTCGTTGGCCAATCTGCCGTGAGTGCTTCGCTCAAGCGATTGCGCGCCCTGTTTGGAGACCCGCTCTTTGTTAAGGCGGGGCGCGGGATGGTGCCAACTGAACGGGCTTTGCAGATCCTGCCCGCGATCAACCATAGCCTGACCCAGATTCATACTTTTACATTTGCGCCACCTAGTTTTGATCCCGCGAAGACCTCGGTAACGTTGCGCATCGGTATGTCTGATGACAATGAAATCGTGTTCCTCCCTGCAATCATTACGGCGTTACAAAAACGCGCACCGCACGTGCACGTGATCGTTCGACCAGTCAACCACCTCAACATTTGTGCCGCCTTGGACAGTGGCGACGTCGACGTAGGCATGTCCGTCTTTGCTGAACTTTCGAGTTGGCATGCTTCTGAAGTGCTGTACAAGCAGGGCTATGGCTGCCTTTATGATCCACTCCACCAGCAAAACAGCAAACGCTTCACACTCAAGCGCTACCTGCAAAGCCAACAAGTCATCGTCACCTTTGATGGCACATTGACAGGCAAGATCGATGGCATCTTGGCTGCGCAAAAAATGCAGCGCGAAGTGCGAGTAGGCACCACGCGATTTGCCACCCTCCCGCATTTAGTCAAAGGTAGCAACTTGGTCGCCAGCCTACCTGAGCTGATCGGACGCGTGCTGGCGAAAAATCATGGCCTGGCTTTTTGCCCGCTGCCCTTCGACGTGCCGCCCGGCTTACCTCGTTTGGCATGGCATAGGCGCAACGACGCTGATCCAGTTAATCAATGGCTCAGAAAAGTCATTACTGAGGCAGTTCAACAAGAGATTAAGCAAATATTTTCTTGAGTAGGAAACCGCCGTCTCACTATCGCCCGAACCGAGAACAACAAGCATTGATTATCCTTCACGGTAACTCCACACACCGTCACCTGACAAATGTCATATAAAACTGCTGACGAAGGGCACTTACACAGAAAAATGACCTAGCGCAGACTACGCTCATTAAGGAGAAACCGATGAGCGAATCCATAAA
>CAYPNW010000182.1:1398-5116 GCA_964411965.1 uncultured Burkholderiaceae bacterium | reverse complement strand
GAGGCATTTAAAGAAAATACGGCGGAATATCAAAACTATTTTTTACAAAATCCAGAACGTCCTTTTTGTCAAAATTACATACATCCAAAACTTCGCCTACTGAGACACAAGTTCGCGCAGCTCGTCAAGCAAGACACGCTGACGAGCTAAGGCGATTGGTGCGCTAGAAACATAGAAACACGATTTCATTGGGGTTTTGGGGTATAGTCGAAGCTCCCTTTTTTCAGATGGTTTTTCACCCCATGTTTCATGACAGCGTTCACTTGCCACAGAGCGAGTTTTTCAGTTTATTTAGTGCTTTCATAGAAACCGCTGCGCTCGCAAACGATACGTTCAGCACTGACACAAGCGATAGCAAATGCAAGAGACCTCTGCACAACTGTAGCGAGCGGCCGAAGTTTGCTTCGAGAAGCGCACCTGTACGACTGTACAGCGAGCATCGCAGGAGCAAAATTCGGCCGCGCAGTAAGTTGTGCAGAGGTCTCTGCAATACAAACTGCGATATCAATCGTAGCGCCGCTTAAACTATGCGCGTTTTCTACTCTATTGCTTGGTGGTTTGCGCTACCCATCGTACTCCTACGTCTTTGGGTACGTGGACGACAAGAACCGGGCTACCGACTACATATTCCCGAACGCCTTGGTTTTTATCCCAATGTAGGCCTGCAAAAACGCCTCTGGGTGCATGCCGTGTCGGCCGGAGAAACACGTGCCGCTGAGCCGCTTATTCGGGCGCTATTAGTACGATACCCGCAACATCAAATTTTGCTCACGCATATGACACCGATTGGACGAGAAACAGGCCGTATTCTGTTTGCCGATCAACCAAGACGGGTGATTCAAAGCTTCATTCCCTATGATGTGCCGTTTTTTATTCAGCGCTTTTTAAAACATTTCGCACCGCAGATTTGTATTTTGATTGAGACGGAAGTGTGGCCCAATTTGGTGGCCGAATGCCATGACGCGCATATCCCCGTAGTCTTAGTGAATGCGCGTTTGTCAGAAAAATCGTTGAACAAAGCTTTCAAAATGCCCGGCTTGATCCTGCCCGCAGCCCAAGCGGTCAGCGCCGTTGCTGCACAGTCTGGTCCCGATGCTGTGCGCTTGAAAAAACTGGGTGTTGAACGCATACGTGTCACAGGAAACATGAAATTTGATGTGGCTCCACCCGTCGAAATGGCCCACCGGGGCGCTAGGTTGCGCGAAGCAATTGGCACGCGTCCCATGTTTATATGTGCCAGCACCCGCGACGGCGAAGAGGCGTTAATCATCAACGCCTACATGAAATTGCGCTTGCCACGAGGCTTGTTAGTGATCACGCCGCGCCACCCGCAACGCTTTGACGAAGTTGCCGATTTACTTACCGCGCAAAACATTCATTTCGTACGACGTTCCAGCCTCAATTTAGACGACCCCACAATCAAACTTGATCCCCAAGTGCAAGTCTTGTTGGGCGACAGCATGGGCGAAATGTATATGTATTACGCTGCATGTGATGTGGCGTTTATCGGCGGCAGCTTAGTACCCTTGGGCGGGCACAATCTGATTGAGGCGTTCGCCATGGGCAAACCCGTGCTCACTGGGCCACACACTTTCAATTTTTCGGAAATTACCAATCAAGCCATTATTGCCGAAGCGGCTATCCGCGCCGCCAACGCCGAGCAAATCATGGTATTGGCGCAGAATTTACTGGTGAAGCCAAGCTTCCGGCTCAACATGGGTCGCAATGCCTTGGCGTTCTTCCAACAACATCAAGGGGCTACCGCCCGCACCATGGCATTACTTGAACATCACATAAAGGACAGCGTCAAATGAGTCAATTCGAGAGCAAAATCTTGCGCAAAACCACAAGCCGCGTTCACTTTTCTCTCACATGCTCAATCGCTTTTCTTAGTTACGCCTTGTTGCCAATCGCAGGCCATGCGGGCGACACACAATTAACTTTGGAAATGCTGTATCACCCCACAAAAAAAATTAAATTCGACCCTGCTCCGTTGAGCAGACTCGCCTGGGACGCACAAAATCGCTTGGTCGAAACCATCACCAAAGACGGCATCACGCAGCGATTTGTAGTCGAACCAAGCACGGGCGAAAAAGCACTCATCCCAGTTAATGGACAACTGCTGCAATTACTCAACGCTGCGGGCATTGAGAGCAAAGAGGCGGAAAAACTAGCAGAAAGCTTAGGGAAGCAGGTGAAGCCCGACACAAAACGTCTGATCTTCACCCACAAAAACGATCTTTGGCTGTTTGATTTATCCGCAGGCAAAGCAAAGCAAATCACCAACTCCCCTTTGGTGACGGAGGACGAAGCTATCCTCTCGCCAGACACGAATTACGTTGCCTATTTGAAGGGCAATGATCTCTACCTCACCGATATTCACGACATAAGCGAACAAAGCCAATCAAGCGAAACGAGACTGACCACTGGCGGTAGCGAGACGATTTTTAATGGACGCTTAGATTGGGTGTACCAAGAAGAACTTTACGGACGCGGCTCTTACCGCGCATTTTGGTGGGCACCAGACTCAAAAAACATCGCTTTTCTGAGCCTCGACGAAACGAAAGTGCCGGTGTACACGCTAAGCGGCGATCACGTGCAACCGATCAAAACTGAGCACATCCGCTACCCCAAAGCAGGTGACCCCAATCCAATTGCACAGTTGGGCGTGGTCAACCTGAAAGCTGAGGTTCGCTGGCAAGCAAACCCTTACCCCAATCAAGAAACGCTCTTGGTACAAGTCGGCTGGACACCCGATGGCCGCTTACAAGCAGCCTGGCAAGATCGCATTCAAACGTGGTTGGATTTGCGTTTTTACGATGCCAGTGGCGCGAGTAAGTTAATCATCCACGAAACCAGCCCTGCTTGGGTAGAACGCTTACCTTTACCCAATTTTTTAAAGGATGGCAGTTTTATCTGGCAGTCCGAGCGCACGGGGCATCGGCATTTTTACCACTATGCGCCAGATGGCAGCTTGAAACAAACACTCACACAAGGCGATTGGGACGTGCGCGAGTTACTTGGCATTGATGAAGTGAATCAACGTCTGTTTTTTACGGCTAACCAAGCAAACCCGATTGGCGAAGATCACTATGTGATCGATTTGGCACAGCCACAACAAGCGGCACAACCGAAGAAATTGAGCCAAGAAAAAGGTAGCCATACCATTCGATGGAACGCGAACTTCACAACATATTTGGATAGTTGGAGCAGCATTGAGCAAGCGCCAAAGCAAGCCTTGTTTAGTTACGCCGACGGGCAAAGCAAGCTGGTCAGATTAATTGACAACCCAGGCACGCCCGCCGCCTACAAAAGCATCCAACGCGGCACGGTAAAGCAGCAGCAAATTCCGACGCGAGATGGTTTCGCCATGGAGAGCTTGCTGTTCCTGCCGCCCCATTTCGACCCCAAGAAAAAATACCCGGTATTCCACCACTTATATGGCGGGCCAATGGCACCGCAGGTCAAAGACCGTTGGAATAGTTATGCCTACTTCCACTTTTTAGCACAACAAGGCATCGTGGTTTGGGTTTTGGACAATCGTAGCGCAAGCAATAAAGGCATAGCCAGCGCATGGCCCATCTATAAAAAACTCGGCCAACTCGAATTGCAAGACCAACTAGATGGTTTAGCGTGGTTGGAAAAACAAGGCTGGGCCGATATGGCGCGCATTGCCATCGACGGCTGGAGTTACGGCGGCACCATGGCATCGTATGCC
>CAYPNW010000182.1:0-1298 GCA_964411965.1 uncultured Burkholderiaceae bacterium | reverse complement strand
CGCGACTGCATTCGCAACAAATCAACCAGATCGTCCAGATTGGATATTCAAATGAAAAAAATCGATGCCAAAAGCGCCAAGAGTACGTCCTCAGTTGCGTCGTCAACAGATAAAAATGCCGAGGCATCTTTTAGTATGCCCGCCCAAGAAATTTCCTTAGATGTGCTTTTGGAAAAATATGCGAAAGGCGACGAATCCACCATTGCCGAGGTGCAGATGCGTGTTGCCACGGCGCTGGCGGCGGTAGAAAGCCCTAAACAGCAAAGCCATTTCCAAGCCCAATTTTTATGGGCGCAGGAACAAGGCTTCGTGCCCGCAGGGCGCATCAACTCTGCCGCCGGCATGGATTTACGGGCGACTTTAATCAACTGCTTTGTGCAACCCGTCGGCGATTCAGTCTCAAACAGCACGCTGGGCAAACCCGGCATTTACACGGCATTGGGCGAAGCGGCAGAAACCATGCGTCGTGGCGGTGGCGTGGGATATGATTTTTCCACCATACGCCCGAAAGACGCGTTAGTGCGTGGCACACAGTCGCGCGCGTCTGGTCCGGTATCCTTCATGCAGGTGTTTAATGCATCGTGCTCCACGGTTGAATCCGCCGGCGCACGGCGTGGCGCGCAAATGGGGGTGATGCGCGGTGATCATCCAGATATCTGGGAATTTATTCGCTCTAAAGACAAAGGCGACCTAAGTAACTTCAATATTTCCATCGGCGTGACTGACGCCTTTATGCAAGCCGTGGTCGACGATGCTGATTACCAATTAGTGCATGCGGCCGAACCAAGCGCAGAAAAAAAAGCTGCGGGCGCCTTTCTGCGCGAAGACGGCTTATGGGTCTACGAGACCCTACGCGCACGCGCGCTGTGGGACGCAGTTATGCGATCAACCTATGACCACGCAGAACCAGGCATCTTATTTTTGTCACGCATGAACGCGGAAAATAATTTGTCGTATTGCGAAACGATAGAGGCGACCAATCCTTGTGTAACGGCCGATACATGGGTCGCTACCGCCGAAGGGCCAAAACAAGTCAATACGCTAATCGGCAAAGCTTTTGTTGCCATCATTAATGGACAAGAATTTTTGTCTGGTGAAAAAGGTTTTTTCCCGACGGGGAGTAAAAAACTTGTGCGCGTCAAAACGCAACAAGGGTATGCGATAAAGCTAACGCATGATCATTTACTTTGTCGTGTGAAAAAATTGACTCGCTATCGGCAAGAAACGGAATGGGTGAAAGCTGCGGAACTTTGCAAAGATGACGAAATTCTTCTGAATAATCATCGCGCTTTCTTGGG
>CAYPNW010000181.1:1978-5130 GCA_964411965.1 uncultured Burkholderiaceae bacterium | reverse complement strand
AACCAAAGATTGATCGCGCCGCGTTGTAAAGTTTTTGGCTTCAACCCAGATTTTCCATTAGGATTTGTGACGATGGCCGATGCATTTTTCGAGTCAGTTTTGTTGCGACTGAGACGCCAATAGCGAGCTATTGGCAACGAAGAGCAGCGAAAATGGCCGAAAATGCGCCGCCAGCTCACAAATAGCGCTGAAAGCGCGCCTAATGGAAAATCTGGGTTCAAGGTAACTCCGCTCCATTCATACGTTTTAAAATCATCTCAGTGCGCTTTTGTAAATACGCAGAACCTTGGTGCTGGTCATAAAAGCGTGGCTTTGGCAACATCACCGCCAGACGCGCCGCTTGCGCGGGACCTAAATTCGCCGCACTCACACCAAAATAATGTTTGGATGCCGCTTCAGCACCAAATACTCCCACGCCCCATTCAACCACGTTCAGATAAATTTCCAGAATTCTTTCTTTGTCCAAACACAATTCCAGCATGTAGGTAATGATTAGCTCCTGCCCCTTGCGCAAGTAACTGCGTTCGCCAGAAAGAAACAAATTTTTTGCTAGTTGCTGCGTAATCGTCGAGCCACCAGAAACGACTTTGCCCTTCTTTTTATTTTTCTCATAGGCCTTTTGCAGCGCTTCCCATTCGACACCTTCGTGGTCAACAAATCCATCGTCTTCGGCGCTAATCACGGCACGTTTTAAGTTGGCGGATATACGGTCGTAGGGCACCCATTTGTGCTGCAACTGCGCGTTGGGCTTTTTTTCTTGTAACACACTTAGTTGCTGGCGCATGAAGCTAGTCGATCCTGGGTTGAAATGACTCCACCAACAAATTTGCAACAAAAAATACGCTTGAATAAGCACGAACAACAATAAGGGCAAGCCTATGCACCAACGCAGAATTCGCTTCATGCGGCATCCACCAATTGTCGTACTTCGCGCAACACATCTTCTGTATTGGGGCGAATGCCGCGCCAGAAATAAAACGCCTCCGCCGCTTGTTCAACCAACATACCCAAACCGTCGCGCGTAATTGCATTGCGCTCGCTCGCCATGCGCAAAAACGCAGAGGGCTGCTTGCCATACAACATATCAACCGCCAAACAACCAGCAGCAAAGACTGACGATGAAATCTCAGGCGCTTGATCAGACAAGCCAGCTGAAGTCGCGTTGATCACCACGTCAAAAGCTGCATGGTTGTCTGGAATGCCTGAAAAATTTGAACTCGTCAATTGGGTGTCGGTTTTGATGCCAGCGATTTTTACCAAGGCGACTAACTGTTGCGCCTTGTCGATACTGCGGTTTGCAATATGCAGCACCTTTGGGCGCTCGGCCAGCAGAGGCAATAACACACCACGCGCGGCACCGCCTGCCCCGAGTAGCAAAACGCGCTTATTCAACAAAGAGGTGTTGGCGTTTCGTACGATGTCACTCACCAAACCGACACCGTCCGTGTTATCGCCCAAAATTTGCTCGCCTTCAAATTTGAGGGTGTTCACCGCGCCAGCCATTTGCGCACGCGCCGTGAGATGCGTCGCCATGCTGAACGCTTCTAACTTAAACGGCACGGTTACATTCATCCCGACGCCGCCAGTACGCCGAAACCCCAGCACGCTTTCGGCAAAACCATCAAGCGGTGCGAGTAACGCACGATAACGCATGGCTTGCTCTGTGTTGCTTGCAAAACGGGTATGGATGAAGGGCGATTTGCTGTGCGCGATAGGGTTGCCAACCACGACGTAATCATCGAGCTGCTGACTCATTTAACACCACCCCGAAGTTCAGTTTCCAAATGTTCATCACGCGTGAACTTGAACCTGGTGATAACTACCCATAAGTCGTCTTTATCTTTTGAACGCATATTCGGCGGAAATTGGCCAAATGGCGCAGCGCGCCTCACGATGCGCAATGCCGCTGCATCCAAGGCTTTATTGCCAGACGACTTTTCTATGTGCGGACCACCCTCTTTTTCATAGATACTGCCGTCCTGGAAAATCGGGATATAGACGATCAATTCGCCATATAATTTTTTGCCATTTTTTTGTGGAAAATTGAGTGTTCCCATATCTTCCACGCGCTTTTGCAAAGCCTTGTAGTACACCGCATAACCCACCGCTTTGGTACTTGGCGTAATAAACGTTTTACGCGGGCGCTTATTTTGATCTTCTATGGTTTGCGCAATTTCAGCGACCGTGCGTGCCAATGCTTGCGAGCTATCGAGCTTTTCTTGCCCATCCGTCGGTAGCGGATTATCTTGCACATTTTTTTGATCGTTGAGCTTTGCTGTAGAAAACGGGGTCTTCTTAAATTGATCTAATAATTTTTTCTGCTGCTCTTCTAACTGCTCAATCTTCTTCACTGCCGCGATAATGTTTTCGCCGTTCTCGGTTCTATTGAGATCAGGCAAAGGTGATTTCGCTCGCCCTTCGTCATTCGCACCGCCACCATCTAAATTCGTTTGCGCTAAAGCTTGTGCATTGAGCGGCGCTTTATCGTGCTTCGCATTCACCAAAATGACTTCCAAGCCCGGATCGGCCGCTTTGACTTCATTCGCATCGCTATTCACAAAATTAAGAACCAGCAAAACGCTATGCACCACCACCGAAGTCACAATGGCGATGGTTAGGATTAAATTATCGAATCTTGGCTTCACAAATTTTTTCTATGCAGTGCAGATTTAAGTTCGTACTACGCTTTACGCGCGGCGTGTCAGTTTCAGTGTCAGTTTCAATGTCAGTTCAAGTGCTTTGTTGATCGTCTTGCGCTTGCTCAGTGAGCCTGGCAAGCGGCGACTCTTCTTCAATGGGTGAATTCACCAAATCAACTTCACTAGCATTTGGTTGAGTCGATTCTGTACCATCGACATTTGTGCTTGCTTCATTACTCTCTTCACTAGCGCTTTCACTAGCACCTTCGTTGGCATCCTCATTGGCATCCTCATTGGCATCCTCATTGGCATCCTCATTAAGCTCGTCGATGTTCTCATCGCTTACCGTGTCCAGCGTTTCTAACCATCGTGCTTCAACGCTCAAATCAAGCTCATCCCACCGTAAAATATCCAGCTTGACTTGGGCGCCGCGTGCGGTTGCGGGCATGCCAGCGAGGCGTATGATCAGAGGAATTTCCACCAAACGCAAGACTTCTTCTTTTAAAACGACCG
>CAYPNW010000181.1:0-1878 GCA_964411965.1 uncultured Burkholderiaceae bacterium | reverse complement strand
CGTATGATCAGAGGAATTTCCACCAAACGCAAGACTTCTTCTTTTAAAACGACCGCCTCGACCTGCAGGCCTTCGCCTGTCGCTTGAGCAACCTCTTTATTTTTTTGCCGTTCTTGCGCTAACCAACGCAAGCACCAATAGCGCTCCATATTATTCTGGAAATCGGCGTACGCGGCGTATGCCGCATCAAAGGCCGAGACAATGGCAAATAAATCAGCATCTTTGGGCTTAAAGGGCGCCACGAATGGCGCTGTCACGCCGTGTTCGACACAGGCAATGATTTGCCATTGGTTGACCAAGTCCGTGTAACGCCGCAGGGGTGAGGTGCTCCAAGCATACTGGTCTACACCCAAACCCTGGTGCGGCGCGGCATGCGTGACCATGCGTACTTGCATTTTGGCAGCCCAACCACCGCTACCGCCGCCTTGGGCGCGATAGATACCGGGAATACCATGATCCGCCATCAACTTGCCCCAAGTACTATTGGCAAAAATCATCAGTTCGGCGACGATTTTATCTAGGGGCGCGCCGCGCTTGCGACGCACAATGCGCACCACGTCGTCGTCCACATAGAAATTAAAATCGACGCGGTTAGTTTGTTCAGGCTTCAAACCAAAACCTTCGCGCTTTGCCATGCGGCCTTTTTCTAACATCAAGGCCCATTGCCACAACACTGCCAATTCTGCTTTGTAGGCATAGTCGCCTGCGTTGTTGGCCAAATTTTCTTCCGTGACGAATTGATCTAGGTCGTTGTGGCGCAGGTTAGCCGCCATTGGCACTGCCTCAACTTTGGTCTCGGTTTTAACCACCGACCAGGCACTCGGGTCGCTAGTATCTAAAGTGATATACAAGGAAACCGCAGGGCGCGTTTGCCCTGCGCCTAAGGTATAAATGTCGACCAACGAATCCGGCAACATGGTGATTTTATCGCCCGGCATGTAGACCGTTGACATACGGCTGCGCGCTAATAAATCAATCGCGTCATTCCGTCGAATACCCAGCGTTGGTGCGGCGATGTGGATCCCGACACGCAGGGTTGTGGCATCGATATGCACCAAGGAAAACGCGTCATCAATCTCCGTGGTCGTCACGTCGTCAATGGAAAAGGCTTGCACATCGGCGACAGGCAAATCACTAGGCAATGTAGGTAAATCTAGGGCGGGAAACGCAATTCCTTTTGGAAAGCTTTCGAATAGAAATTTCGAGAAATGAAAATCTTTCGCGTTGTTGAGTCCGCCACTTTGTAGCATCAAACGGGCGGGAGCGATTTGCAAGATGTCGCAAGCCTCCGCCAAAGCTTTGTACTCAACACTATTTTTATCTGGCTTAAACAAGAGTTGATGTACCAGCGGCTTCATCGCATCGGGAATCTGCTTTTGCGTCAATGCTTGCACGTAGGTCGCCTGCACTATCGCGAGTTGCTTTTTCTTTTCTATGCCCGCTAGTGCCGCCTTGAGCGCCGTTTCTGGTGCCGCCTTATAGCGACCCCGGCCTTTCTTATAGAAATAAATGGGCGCGTTATGCAGTGCAAACAAGAGTCCCGCAGCGTCGCTGGGAGCGGGTGCGTTGCCAAAATATTCTGTGCCAAGTTCCGCAAAACCAAACTCCTCTTGCCCGGCGACTTCCCACAGAAAGGCCAGATCAATTTCTTGCGCAACTGTTTTCGCTTGCGCTAATAAACTGGCTGCATCAGGCGAAGTAAATTGCAGCAGTACGTCTTTCATTTTGACTTTGCTGCGCTTGCCCGTCGGTAGCTCGACTTGATAAGCCTCACCCGCTTGAGACAGCACACTGCCTGCCTTAAAGTCGCCCGATTCCTCAAAAAATACATTCATTCAGCACATCTTTTCTTTTCGTTCAACCGAGTTCATCTAGACC
>CAYPNW010000180.1:1589-5143 GCA_964411965.1 uncultured Burkholderiaceae bacterium | reverse complement strand
CATTCCCAAATCAATTGTGTCTAGGCGACGAGCCGTAGACAATGCTGTAACACGGCAAGGTGAAGGCAAAAACGACACGATTGATTTAGAAATGGAATTATCCCTTCCAAGCGTCCGGGTCCGTAATGCATTCCATGGTTGGAATTTGGCGTGGCTTGCGATCTTCTCCCGTTGCCACGAAAACTAAAATAGCCTCGGTGACTTTGACCGTGGTTGCCTGCAGGCGATTGCGTTCCGCATAAACTTCGACGGAAACGGTCAACGAGGTATTGCCGACTTTGATGACCTTTGCGTAAAACGACAACAAGTCGCCTACGAAAACCGGGTGCTTAAATAAAAATGAATTCACCGCAATCGTGGCAACGCGCCCATTGGCGCGGCGGGTGGCAGCAGTTGCACCGGCGATATCGACTTGTGCCATGATCCATCCGCCGAACACGTCGCCGTGAATATTGGCGTCAGACGGCATCGGCATGACACGCAGTTGCGGCATACCGGGGGGAAGTGAGTTGCAGTTCGCATCAGTCATGGGATTACTTTCCAGGGGTTACAATCGGGGGGAAATGAATGTGCCGCTGCCCATGGCAAGTGCTTATCAGCATCGCGGTCATTCTTACGCTTATTTTCACAACTGTTCGCCTTCGCCTCTGCACCCGCTGAACAGTGCGTGGGTGTAAGTGAACCAGCGACAACGCTGATCATAAACTAATTTAAATTTACTTCCACAGAAAAAAAGCCAATGCGTCGTTATTCCTCTTCAAACGCTACACCCAAGCAAAACCCAGTCGCAAAAAGTACCGACGACGGCAAAACCAAGGCGCCGCGCAGTGATTGGGCCACGATTCAAACATTGTTGCCCTATTTGTGGGCCTATAAATGGCGGGTATTACTGGCTTTATCATTTTTGGTAGGTGCCAAACTCGCCAACGTTGGTGTGCCCCTCATTTTAAAAACGCTGATCGATAAAATTACCGTCACAGCGACTAATCCACTTGCACTGATGGTGCTGCCTTTGAGCTTATTGGTGGCTTATGGCGCTTTGCGTTTGTCGACGACACTCTTCACCGAATTACGCGAGTTCGTGTTTGCCAAAGTCACGCAAAGAGCAGTGCGCACGATTGCGTTAAAAGTGTTTCGCCATTTGCATGCCCTTTCTTTGCGCTTTCATTTGAATCGTCAAACAGGCGGCATGACGCGCGATATTGAGCGAGGCACGCGGGGCATTTCATCTTTGGTGTCGTATGCACTGTTCAGCATTTTTCCGACCTTGTTAGAGATTAGTCTGGTGCTGGTCTACCTCGCCACACATTACGATATTTGGTTCACCTTGATTACGCTAGGTGCTTTGGCGAGCTATATCATTTTCACGATTACCGTCACGGAATGGCGCACCAATTTTCGCCGCACCATGAATGAACTTGATTCAAAGGCCAGCACTAAGGCGATCGACTCTTTATTGAATTATGAGACGGTAAAGTATTTCGGTAACGAAGAGTACGAAGCGAAGCGCTATGACGATGGCTTGCGCAATTACGAAGTTGCTGCCGTCAAATCACAAACCACCTTGTCGATGTTAAACACGGGGCAGTCAGCGATTATTGCTACTGCCGTGACCTTGATACTGTGGCGCGCCACGCAAGGCGTGATCGATCAAAGTATGACTTTGGGTGACTTAGTTTTGGTCAACGCTTTTATGATTCAGCTATACATCCCACTGAATTTTTTGGGCGTGCTGTATCGTGAAATTAAACAAAGTTTGACGGATATGGAAAAGCTGTTCTCCCTCATGGATCAGAATCGAGAAATCGCCGATTTGCCCGATGCACCCGCTTTACACATTGAAGCCAAACAAGGCGGCGCGATTGTGTTCTCGCATGTGGATTTTAGTTACGAACCGAATCGCCAGATCTTGTTTGATGTCGATTTCACGATACCCGCAGGTACAACCACGGCCGTTGTCGGTCACAGTGGTTCGGGTAAATCAACCTTGTCGCGTTTGTTGTTCCGCTTCTACGATATTCAATCGGGCAGCATTACCGTTGGTGGGCATAATATTCTCAACGTCACGCAACATTCTCTGCGCCAAGCCATTGGTATCGTGCCGCAAGACACGGTGCTATTTAACGACACGATTGAATACAATATCGCTTACGGTAAGCCAGGTGCCAGTCACGATGAGATCGTCGCGGTTGCACGCGCGGCGTTCATCCACGACTTTATCGAAACCCTGCCAGATGCTTATGCGACCATGGTCGGAGAGCGCGGATTAAAATTATCAGGCGGTGAAAAACAACGCGTAGCGATTGCCCGTACTTTGCTCAAAAATCCGTCCATCATGATTTTTGATGAAGCGACCTCGGCACTGGATTCCAAATCAGAACAAATGATACAAGCGCAACTGAAAGAAATCGCCAAAACCCGCACCAGTTTGGTTATTGCACATCGGCTTTCTACGATAGTCGATGCGGAACAGATTTTGGTCATGGATAAAGGTCGCATTATTGAACGGGGCACGCATCCACAATTGCTCAGCGCGAATGGCGCGTATGCCCAAATGTGGCAAAGGCAGCAGCACAAAGATGAGCAGGCTGAGCTAAACACTGAAATAGAAACCGACGCGGCATAGCGCACCGAAAAAATTGGCGACACCAAAGGATAGGTAAAGTAGAAAAAGTATGGAAACTAAGTGGTTAGAAGATTTTGTCTCGTTGGCGGAAACCAATAGCTTCAGTCGCTCCGCCGAATTGCGCCACGTGACGCAACCGGCGTTCTCGCGCCGCATTCAATCTTTAGAAGCGTGGGTCGGTACGGATCTGATTGATCGCACCTCTTACCCAACGCGCCTAACCCACGCGGGCGAAGTTTTTTTTGAACAAGCGATTGCCATGTTGGGACAGATGAACAATGCTCGCGCCTTATTGCGGGGCAAGCGTACCGCCACGCAAACCATGATTGATTTTGCTGTCCCGCACACGCTTTCCTTGACGTATATGCCGAAATGGTTGAGCGAGTTGCAAACGGCCTTTGGTGAAATCCGTAGTCGCTTACTGGCCTTAAACGTGCATGATGCGGTGATGAGCTTGGTGGAGGGTGGCAGCGATTTACTGCTCTGCTACCACCATCCCAATCAACCGCTGCTGCTTGATCCGGCGCAGTACGACATGATACGAATGGGCAGCGAAACGGTGCGTGCCTATGCGCGCTGCAATAAAAATGGCGAGGCAGAATTCAACTTGCCGGGTAGTGCGGAACATCCGTTGCCGTTTCTTAATTACGCGAATAATGCCTACCTCGGTCGCATGGTCGATCAAATTCTTAACGACACCACCACGCCATTGCATTTGGATAAATGCTACGAAACCGATATGGCAGAAGGCTTAAAAATGATGGCGATGGAAGGCCGTGGTGTAGCGTTTTTGCCCGAGTCCGCCGTGGCGAATGAACTCAAGCAAAAGCAATTGGTTCGCGCCGATCGTGGCCTGAATGCCTGGCAAGTCACGATGGAAATTCGTTTGTATCGTGAACGCCCCTCAGTGCACAAAGCAGGTAAGCCC
>CAYPNW010000180.1:0-1489 GCA_964411965.1 uncultured Burkholderiaceae bacterium | reverse complement strand
CCTGCGCCGCGCATCATGGCGTAATTGACCGTCCATGGGCCCACGCCTTTTATTGCCAATAATTGCTCGCTCAGTGTGGCGTAGTCTTGAGCGGATGCTGGCGCGTCTCCAATGGAAGTGGGTGAATCTAAGCGCAATTCACCGCTATTCACCATCTGGGCAATGCGTAAAATCGTGGCCGATTTGGCGCGCGAAAATTTTAATTCGCCTAATTGATCCGCGTCTAAGCTAGCAACTGCCTGCGCATCAGGGTGACAAACTAAACCCTGAGAATGACGAATATTTGTCAACTCGATTAAGCGGCGGCGCAATTGAATCGCAAAGCTCACCGTAATCTGCTGCCCCGTAATCGCCCAAACCAACGCTTCAAATACGGTGGGCACCATCGCAATATTTAAACCAGCTTGACGTTGAACAAGTGCCCCAAGATGCGGATCTTTTGCATATTTTTTTTCGAATTTTTGGGTATCAAAATGCAGTCCCAATAAGCGTTGGCCTAAGCCAATTAATTCTGCTTCTGTGAGAGCTGTCCGACCATCGCAATGCAATGTCACGGTCGCGTAATTTGTAAAAAAATCGATAGAAATTTGGCAGGGCATGCCTTTTAATACGACCGCTTTGCGGAGGCGAGTGTCACGCACTTCTTCTGAAAGTGCCGTGATATCACGGGCGTGAAAACCAAGAATATCCTGCAACCGAAATCCTTTCGGTAGCGGAATATCACATGCAAACTCGGTTGACCTTGATATGTTCTTCGTTGGCATTGCGCGCGTGGTGTCATAAAAAAAATATCTTCGCATGGATGACACTTCTGCACAACTCACTGCGCAGCCTGTGAAGCATTGTTCTCTGCCGCTTACAGTTCCTTCTCCAACTTTAACAATGCCGCCTTACGTTCAACACCCCAGCGATAACCCGATAAGCTGCCATCCGTACGCACGATGCGGTGGCAGGGAATTGCTAGTGCGATTTGATTTGCTGCGCAGGCACTTGCTACGGCTCGTGCGGCATTCGGTTGTCCGATTTTCTCCGCCAAGGCCGTGTAGCTTAGCGTCTGGCCAGCAGGAATAGTTCGCAGCGCTTGCCACACGCGTTGCTGAAACACCGTGCCTTGAACATCCAGCGGTAGATTTGCCAAGGAATAGGGCTGTGAAATCGCCCGCAAGACTTGTTCTGCGTGCGTTTGCATGGCTTCTTTCGCCACCATCAAAGTCGCATGCGAAAAACGCTCGCGTAGGCTGGCAATTAATTCGTCCGCCTTGTCGCCAAATTCAATCGCGCAAATACCACGCTGGGTGGCGGCAATAATCACCTGACCAAGTGCGCAATCGTGCACTGCGTAATGAATGATCGTGCCTTGCCCTTTTTTTTGTAGCTGTTTAGGCTTCATTCCTAACATCGCGGTGGCGCCTTCGTAAAATCGGCTTGATGAGCTAAAACCCGCGTCATACATGGCATTGGTCACGCTGCTGGTCTCTTCTAAATGGCG
>CAYPNW010000179.1:0-5144 GCA_964411965.1 uncultured Burkholderiaceae bacterium | reverse complement strand
CGCTACGGCACCCGCTACGGTGTTCGCGGTAAAGTCGTTTAGGTGCGCTTCTCGATCAAAACTTTGGCCGCTCGCTCCACTTCTTCAGAACTTTCCTAGGTGATGCTGGCATCGATTTGGGCTGACGTTTCTGCTATATACTGTTATGCGTATATAGCAGTGACGCCCTATTTATGGGCGCAAACAGTGGCATAGGCCCATAATTTAGGGGAGTATTGATATCCCTATGAATTATTTAGACAGGTTTTTTGAGTGGCGTACAAGCTCCTTACACTCGACCTTGTCCTAGAAACCTCTCTCACTGAATTCGAACAACTTTGCGCGAATCTCAGCCATGCAAACTCGTCCTCTACACACGCTTGACCCTGAAGATTGGCAGAGCCTGCGCGCGCAAAGTCATGCGATGTTAGATGACATGCTCGACCATATTCAGCAACTGCATACGCTACCGGTTTGGCAAGCACCACCCACCACTGCGCGGGCGTCTTTGCAGCGGGGCTTGCCGCGTGCAGCAGGCGATATTGCGAGCACCTACCATGCTTTTCATGAACATATTTTGCCGTATGTCGCCTTAAATTCGCACCCGCGTTTTTTAGGCTGGGTGCAAGGTGGTGGTTCTCCAGTCGGTATGTTGGCGGAAATTCTGACCGCTGGCTTAAATATTAACGCTGGTGGTCGTGACCAATCGCCCGTGCTGGTGGAGCGGCAAATCGCCTTGTGGATGCGTGAACTATTTTCTTTTCCTGACACCGCCAATGGAATTTTTGTCACCGGCACATCGATGGCAAATTTGATGGCGGTATTGATTGCGAAAACGGCTGCCTTGGGCAGCCTGACGCGCGAGCAAGGCTTACAGCAAGAATCTCGCCAACTCGTCGCCTACACGTCCGAGGCGGCGCACGGATGCGTTGCGCAAGCGATGGATTTGTCTGGTTTAGGGAAGGCCGCTTTGCGCAGAATTTCTCTTAATGCCGAACACCAAATGGACATTGCAGCGTTGGCCGCCGCGCTGGCTCAGGATCAGGCGGCGGGTTTGCAGCCCTTCTTTATTGCAGCCACGGCAGGCACAGTGGATGTGGGGGCGATTGATGATTTGCGTGCGGTTGCGGCAATTGCGCGGCAAGCTTCCTGTTGGTTTCATGTTGATGGGGCGTTTGGTGCACTAGGCATGATGTCGGCTGAGATCGCGCCACGATTGGAGGGCATACAGCAGGCCGATTCGATCGCATTTGATTTTCATAAATGGGGACAGGTGCAATACGACGCGGGCTTTTTACTAGTGCGAGATGGACAAAAGCAACTCGATGCGTTTGCCGCGCCCGCCGCCTATTTACGTCGTGAAGTACGCGGCTTGGCGGCGGGGTCACCTTGGCCTTGCGATCTTGGCCCCGATCTTTCACGCGGTTTTCGCGCACTCAAAACATGGTTCACCTTGAGCGTTTATGGTACTGATCATTTAGGGCGCGTCATGGCAGAAACCTGTCGGCTGGCACAAGTGTTGAAAGCGCGTATAGCAGCGATACCAGAGCTTGAGTTAATGGCGCCCGTGGCCTTGAATATCGTTTGCTTTCGCTATAAGCACGCAAGCCTTGCTGATGTCGCACTAGACCAACTCAATGCTGCTATCGTTGCAGATATTCATGAATCTGGCATCGCTGTGGCTTCGGTCACAACGGTGCAGCAACGTTTGGTTATTCGTGTCGCGTTTGTGAATCATCGTACTTGTGAGGCGGATGTGGAGACTTTGTTGTCAGCGGTGCTGCGCTTTGGTGCCGCACGGAGTGATCAGCTTCGATCGTCCTAATTTTTTATCGCGAAATCATTGTTCAACTTTACGAAAGACATCATGTCGCAAACTTTGCCCTCGCTTTTGGCTGATGCTGCTGGTCCGTTTTCCTCCCTGATTGGTGTCGCGCCTTTGATGTTGCGGGCATTTTTGGGCGAAGATTTGAAACCGCTTGGCGCAGTGTTACTTGAACGCGCGCAAAAAAATCCTGATGATGCCAATGCCTTTCTTGATTGCTCTACCGTTCTGCAATTAATTGGGCATCGTGATACGGCATTGGCCATGCAGGCACAGGCAATCGAGATGCAGAATCTCTACACCTTACCTGCGAACCAAGAAGCGCCTGGTTTGCGCTTGCTCGTACTAATGGGCTTGGGCGATTTGATGGCCAACACGCCAGTCGAGTTTTTGCTGGAAGGTTCGGATGTTGCCGTCGATTTTCTTTACTTGTTACCGGACGCGGATTTTCCTGAAATGGTGCCAGACCATGATGTGATGATGGTGGCGATTGCCGAATCGGACGCGAACCAAGCCTTGCTGAGTATGTTGGTGCCGATTGTTGCGCATTGGCCGCGCCCGGTTATCAATCCACCAGGTCCGATTCGTGTGCTGTCGCGTGATGGGGTTTGCGCCGCGTTACAAAATATTCCCCGCCTCGACATGCCGCTCACGGTGCGTTGTGAACGCGCCACCTTGCTAGAACTGGCGCACGAAAAGCGTGAACTTCATACCTTGTTGCCGGATGCCGATTTCCCACTGATCGTGCGCCCGATTGGCTCGCACGCTGGGCAAAATTTAGAGAAGGTGCAAGATCGTGCTGCGCTTTTGGCGTATCTCAGCCAAGTGCAGGAAGCACTTTTTTATCTCTCGCGTTTCGTTGATTACCGTAGTGCGGACGGACTCTTTCGCAAATATCGCGTTGCTTTAATTGCTGGCAAGCCGTATCTCTGCCACTTTGCCGTATCTAGTCATTGGATGGTGCATTACCTCAATGCGGGCATGAACGAAAGTGCCACCAAGCGGGCGGAAGAAGCTGCATGCATGGAAAATTTTGATGCGGGTTTTGCGCTGCGCCATGCCGACGCTTTGCGAGCGATAGCCGAGCGCTTAGCGTTACCCTACCTAGGTGTGGATTGCGCAGAAACCTTAGCCGGAGAGCTCTTGGTATTCGAATCCGACAACGCGATGATCGTGCATGCAATGGACCCCGAAGATCTCTACCCCTACAAGAAACCGGCAATGCAGAAAGTTTTTGGCGCGTTTCGTGCGCTCTTGGAAACAGCTCGTTCAACTTAAAGTTGTTCGATTAAAAGTAATACTCGATGGGGTATTTTTTTAAAACGCATTAAATATATGCGGAAATATCGTAGAAATTATCCATTTTTCGGCAGTATATGACTTCTGGGGTGGTTTCGCGTGGCCTTTGGTAAAGGAACGCCTCTAGGTTGACGCTGTTTGTTCCTGCACTTACATCTCGTAACAACTTTACCTGACGAAAGCCGCTGATTGCTGTCTTTAATCAAAACGCTACAAGGCATAATGAGGACGGTTTTACGAGAGAAACTTTCAAACCAGATTTTCCATTCGGATTTGTGACGATGGCGATGCACTCTTCGATGCACTTTTCGAGGCGGTTTTGTTGTGACTGAGACGCCCATAGCGAGCTATTGGCAACTAAGGCCAGCGATGGGCAGCGAAAATGACCGAGAATGCGCCGCCAGTTCACAAATAGTGCTGTAAGCGTGCCGGATGGAGAATCTGGGTTCAATACGGATGCCCAAATGCAAAAAAATAGACGCCAAAATGCAAATGCAGTCAGCAACCTGTGCTTAATTTGGAAGCCGACTCTTCATTACGCAATCGCCCTAAGCCTGTTGGCGTCAACGCAAGCGGGGTTTGCGAAAGGAAAGCAGGCACCGCCACCGCCGCCCAACATTATTGCGGCAAATCTCGCTAATCCTGCCCCAGCAGATGCTGCTAACCAAACTAGTCAAACTGGTCAAACTGGAGTAGGCCAAGTTGCAGGCGCGCCGCAAAGCCAAGCGGCCGTCAATTTCGCCAACCACCAAATCGCCATGCAACTTTGGCGCAATGACTTGGCGTCTAAACATCCCAAAGGTTCGTGTGCGTCGTGCCACGGCGCCGACTTTTTTGACCTCGCCAGAATAGGCTCAAGCGATAGTGATATCAAACGCCGCGCCACCACCGATGGTGCCACCGAAGCCGAGGCCAATGCTTTGGTTGCCGCCGTGCGTGCGATGCGTAGCCAATACAAAATGCCAGCAACGAATGCACGCACGTTCCGTCCATTTCAACCAGGTGGTCAGCAACTTTTATCAGACTTAAAAAGCGACCCGACGAATGTGGCAAACATCAAGCGCGATATCGCTTTCGCCGAAAACGTCGCGAAGCTAACGCCGACTTTGACGGGCGCAACGCGCATCGCCACCATCCAACAAGCACGTCAAGCGCGCGAAGAAATGTTGGACATTGCACGCGGCACCAATCTCGCCAAGAAAAACCCACAAAGTGTGCAGTTGCGTGACCTACCAATTGGCATTGCGTATCCGCTATGGTCATCGGATAAATTTCACGGTGCTGCCGAAGGGAGCTTGAACGATTGGGTGGCTGACGTCGGTATGATTCCCAAGCCTGGTCGTAAAGTCGAGTGGGAAGCCTTGCAAAACGCGTACTTGGCAAATCCTAGCAATGCCAATTTTTGGGCAATGTTTGGCGCGGTTGATGAGCTTTTGCAGGTTGCCACACCGCTCTCTGCTTGTACCGCTACAAAAAGCCCGCTGGCCTGCGAAAACATCCATATCGGCATGCGGCATAAGTTTGGCTCGGTATTGATTGGTCAACAATCACTCCGTATCGGTGTGGTGGGGCGACGTGTCGATGGTGAATTTATGCAAGGAGCCATCGCGTTTTCGTATCTTGATCAAACGCCTTATCTGTCCGCCAAAAATATTAGCAGTTGGGGTGGCCACGCGATGTTGCCCGCTGATCCGTGGAGCGTTGGTGATAAGTTGGGTCGTGGCGCTTTGAGTGTGCAACTCAATGGGAATGAACGTTTGGGTGAAGTCACCACGGCGTTGGGCTTGCCCGCATTCGTGGTGGGCAGCATTGACGCTGATAAACCCATCAAAGGCGAGCGTGAAGATATTCGCCTACCGTGGATGTGGTTAGGCTTCACCATGGATGCGAGTTTTAGTCGCAGTGGCCCCAGCAATTCGACCCGCGTGGGCGAGTATTTGATAGAAAGTTTGGAAGCAGCGCAAATGTTTAATCACAACGCCTTCATGACGCAGATGCGTTTGCTGGCTTTGCCCTACTTGCCCGAAGCATCAACCGATAC
>CAYPNW010000178.1:0-5173 GCA_964411965.1 uncultured Burkholderiaceae bacterium | reverse complement strand
GTTTGTGACTTGCTCGCCTGCAAGCTTGTTAAGACTCGTTATGTCGTCAAGGGTGTTGATATTGGCGAAGCTTTCACAACTAGAGAAGTGCACGCCGAATGTGTTGAGCTCTTGGTGCCACGCTTGAACCTTGCGGCCACCAACATCCAAAAAGGCTTGTAACGATTGCGTGACGGTTGATTTCATTAACGCAATGATGGGGTGCACTCTTTCGATAACCGTATCACTTTCTCCGTCATTTGTGATGGCATAGACAAGGTCACTATTTGTATCGCAAAGTGCTTGGGTCAACTTAGCGACTAGATCGGTTGGAATAAAAGGTGTGTCGCATGGGACACACAGTAGGAACGGTGTTTGACACTGTATTAATCCAGCTTCGATACCTGCTAAAGGCCCAAGCGATCCGTCGCGTCCATCACGCAAAACATGAAAGCCCAATTGCGCATAGATATCTTCGCAACGATTTGCAGAGAGAAATAGCTTTGCAATTTGAGGGGCTATTCGTTGAGCTACGTGTGTCACCATGGGGCTACCCCGCAAAACTTGCAATCCTTTCTCCGCGCCACCCATGCGCGTACTTTTTCCGCCAGCAAGGATGAGCCCAGTAACATCAGATGAATCGAAAAATTCCATCGTCATACGACCTATCCGCCGATGTAGGACATCTCTATCTTTTTTTCTTGGGGTCGTTGAACCGAAGCGTTTTCTGCGCGCTGTTCTGAGTAGCGATCAGTGCGGTTCTGCCAAATAGTTGCGAGCATCGTGCTTATCTCCAAGTCTGCATTAGGTTCTGCACGTAACAAGGCTCGTAAATCAAATCCTGTTGTCGCGAATAGGCAGTTGTAAAGTTTTCCTTCGGTGGACAAGCGCGCGCGCGTGCAACTCCGACAAAACGCCTTGGTGACACTGGAGATGATGCCAATTTCGTTAGTGTTGTCCACATAGCGCCATCGTTCGGCTGTTTCGCTATCGTAGTTTGGTGCGAGCTTAACTAGCTTGTGTCCAGCTTGTTGAATGCGTTCGATGATTTGTTGAGATGAAATGACTTCATCGAGCTTCCACTGATTTGAGGCGCCTACATCCATGTATTCGATAAATCGCAATATGTGGGGGCTGTCTTTAAAGTAAGCTGCCATCGGGACTATTTCTTGGTCATTTAAACCAGCTTTGACGACCATATTAATTTTTATCGGCCCTAATCCAGCTTGGTGCGCCGCATTAATTCCCTCTAGCACGGACGACACGGGAAACTCGACATCATTCATTTTTTTGAAACAGGCGTCATCTAAAGAATCAAGTGAAACAGTAACGCGATTTAATCCTGCCGCTTTCAGCGTATGTGCTTTTTGCGCGAGTAATGCGCCATTCGTCGTTAAGCTGATATCCAATTCTGTACCATCAGCACATCGAATGGCGCGTAATAGCTCGATTAGTTTTTCGATGTTCTTGCGAAGCAGTGGTTCGCCACCTGTGAGTCGGATCTTTTTCACGCCATGGGCGACAAATAGTCGAGCGAGCCGGGCAATTTCTTCAAAACTGAGCAAGGATGAGTGAGGAAGAAATGTGTAGTTTTTGTTAAAGACTTCTTTTGGCATGCAATAGACGCAACGAAAATTACAACGGTCTGTAACTGAAATACGTAAATCACGAAGTGGCCGATGAAATTGATCCCGAAGTAGTCCTGTAGGCGCAATTGGCGGCATTGGACGCAACAGTTCTTTTGGCTGGGAACGTTGGTCAATGATGGGAATAAATTTTTCAGTCATTGCAATTGGGCATTATTCGATTCAAGAATCCACAATACCACGAGAACGAGAGAAACATCATACGAAGAAAAAAGCCCCGTAATTTAGCATTACGAGGCCTTTTAACTACAAAGTTTTTACGATTTTACTTCTTCGTTTCGATCAAAACTAGTGGCTCAGTTGATAAAGGCTCAACAGGCTTCCGTTCTCTAGCGACGTGCACAACTGGTGGTTTTGCTGCCGCTGCAATGGCTGCTAAACGATGTTTTTCAGGGTCCGTTGTCGCTAAAACCAAGCCAGCATTTGTCAACATCGCTTGTAAATCCTCGATTGGCATTGGCGCCGGTTTTAGCTCAGGTGCAGAAGTGGTAATTGGGTCAGGCGTTACTTCGGAAGTAGTTGCAACGCCTTCAGCAGAGGCCACGTTGGCAGTTTGTTCAGAAGTAACCGTTTGCTCCATTACGTGTTCAAACTTAGGCGCTGCAACAATTTCATCAGCGAGCGTGTTTGCCGGTACCGCATGCATTGGTGCCATTGGCGTCAAGTCCAAGCTTGTTTGCACTGGTAAAGCGGGAACCTCGTCCTTTGGATGAGCTACGATTTCAGTCACAGTTGTCGCGGGTGTCATTGGCATCACAGGCGCGTCACTGGCCACTTCTGACGTGGTGCTATTGAACTCAGTACCAGCATTATTTTGCACCGCTTGCGGCACGATTGCTGGCGTCACATCTTGAGCTTCTTCCACGTTAGACGGCATCGTTACTTCGTTGGGCAAATTGTTGTTGCCTACTTCAGATGAAATCATCGATGTGTCATGCATTTCATTCGAAGGCACTTCGCTGTTCAGATCCGATTCCATTGCATCCGAAGCGGTCGTCATTCCTGTATCGTTTGTTTCGCGATCACGGCGGTTGCGGTTACGACCACCGCGGCGGCGGCGGCGGCGACCTTCCTCTGAGTGCTCGCCTGAAGCCTGATCCGCAACGGGTATTGCTTTGCTCATGTCTGTTGCTGGCGCAAGGGTCTGCGTGACAGCACTCACCGGTGCGCTAGTCGACTTAGGTGCTTCACTTGTATCGGCAACTTGCGCATCGCGTTTTTCATCACGTTGCTTTTGTTGGCGTTCACGGCGTGCTTCCGGTGTTTCGCGCTCTGCTCTAGGCGGTCTTGGCGCTTTTGGTGCGCGGGGTGCGACAACCTCAGTGATAGGCTTGGCGCTGTCGTCTTTTTCTAGGCGCGCTGGCGTAGCGCTAGGATGGGTAGCATTCGCGTCGCGCGGCTGGCGATCCTCACGATCTCTACCACGACCATTACCACCATTATTCCCGTTGCGACCACGGTTACGTTGACGATTGTTCCGGTCGTTGGTTCTTTCCGCTGCAGCTGGTGCTTCAACAAGTGCTTTTTCGATTTTTGTAGGTGTGGCTTCTACCGGGGCTGAGCGGAAAAAACGCATAATTTTTGCAAAGAAGCCGAGCTCACTTTCGGCGGCTTTGGCATGCGTCGTATTCGTTTCGAGTGCTGGCATAGCAACTTCTTTACGCTCAACGATAGGTGCTGTTTCTGGTGTGATGCTCTTGACCACAGCTTCTTGACGGGGCTTAACGTCTTCCTTTTGGCGTTTCGAGTAACCAATATCGGTATCTGCCTGTTCCGCCATTGCATAGCTTGCGTGCGACTCTTCCAATCTTGGATCATCGTGTTTCAAGCGCTCTAGCTTGTAGTGTGGCGTTTCTAGATGTGTATTCGGAATTAAGATGACGGTCACGCGATGGCGTGTTTCAATTTTCAGAATTTCACCACGTTTTTCGTTTAACAAAAACGCAGCTACATCAACAGGCACTTGAGCGTGAATCGCTGCTGAGTGTTCTTTCATTGCTTCTTCTTGAATAATACGAAGAACTTGCAACGCAGAGGATTCGGTATCACGAATATGGCCAGTCCCATTGCAGCGTGGGCAAGTCACGTGACTTCCCTCCGATAATGATGGGCGCAAACGTTGCCGTGAAAGTTCCATCAAACCAAAGCGCGAAATTTTGCCCATCTGGACGCGTGCGCGGTCATAGCGCAATGCATCTTTCAAGCGGGTTTCAACTTCGCGCTGGTTTTTGGCGTTTTCCATGTCGATAAAATCGATCACGATCAAACCACCCAAATCGCGCAAACGCAATTGACGCGCAACTTCTTCTGCTGCTTCGCAATTGGTATTGAATGCAGTCGATTCAATATCGCCGCCGCGCGTTGAACGTGCAGAGTTAACGTCAACAGATACTAAGGCTTCGGTGTGATCAATAACGATTGCGCCACCAGAAGGCAAGGGCACGGTGCGTGAATATGCCGTTTCAATTTGGTGTTCTATCTGAAAGCGTGAAAATAGAGGAACATCATCGCTATAACGCTTTACACGGTGCACCATGTCGGGCATCACGTGGCTCATAAACTGCTGAGCTTGCTCATAGATCTCGTCAGTATCGATCAAGATTTCGCCAATATCAGGCTGGAAATAATCGCGAATGGCGCGGATTACCAAGGATGATTCTTGATAAATTAAAAACGCGCCAGGTGCAGATTTGCCTGCGCCTTCAATGGCACGCCAAAGTTGCATGAGGTAATTCAGATCCCATTGCAACTCGTCAACATTGCGACCAATACCGGCTGTACGTGCGATGACTGACATGCCGGTGGGCAAATCCAGCTGATCCATGGTTTCGCGCAATTCTTGACGATCTTCGCCTTCAACACGTCTTGAAACGCCGCCACCACGAGGGTTGTTCGGCATTAATACTAAATAGCGACCGGCAAGAGAAATGAATGAAGTCAGCGCAGCGCCTTTGTTGCCGCGTTCTTCTTTCTCAACCTGCACCATAATTTCTTGGCCTTCGCGCAAGGCTTCTTTGATGGACGTGTTGCGTACATCAATGCCTTCTTTGAAATAACCGCGCGCCACTTCTTTGAAAGGCAGGAAGCCGTGTCGTTCCTCACCGTAACTCACAAAGCAAGCCTCTAACGAGGGTTCAATGCGGGTGATAACGCCTTTGTAGATGTTGGATTTGCGAAGTTCGCGTCCAGCGGTTTCGATGTCAATGTCGATGAGCTTCTGACCGTTGACAATAGCAACACGCAATTCTTCCTGCTGCGTTGCATTAAATAACATTCTTTTCATTTTTTTCTCCGTGGCCTATCGGCCATCTTTTGTTGAATCTTTTTGTTAAAAGTCAACTTTGCTTACAGGGGATGTATGCGAGAACGGAGAAGTCGGCGGTGCGGGAAATGCTACTGACATGACAAACAAAAGTACCAATGAAGATAAACCACCCAAGGCGATTCAATCAATTGCTTGGGCTGTTCTTACTTCGCCACTTTGCTAAAATTACTGCCAACTTTTGTCATGCGCTTAGCGCGGATAGTTGTCATTATGGGCCGAGTGC
>CAYPNW010000177.1:2791-5178 GCA_964411965.1 uncultured Burkholderiaceae bacterium | reverse complement strand
TGCAGCACGGCAAGGCGAAGGCAACAACGACACGATTGATTTAGAAATGGAATAAGTCCTAGATTTATCTCTTGAACAGGAGTTCTTATGTCACACAATTTAGTATTGAAAGCCGTGTTCGCTAGCATCATCGCTACCTCCTCCATGGCAATTGCACCACCCGTTTTCGCGGCCGACATCATCGTTCAATTTGGCCCACCAGCCTTACGTTATGAACGCGTACCGGAAGCGCGCCGTGGTTACACATGGGCGCCAGGTTATTGGGACTATCAACGCAATCAGCATGTGTGGAAGCGCGGCAATTGGAAGCGTAACCGCGAAGGTTATGTGTATCAACAACCCAATTGGGAAGAGCGCGATGGCAAATGGAATTTACGCCGTGGTGACTGGAACCGTGGTGATCGCGATAGAGACGGCGTGCCAAATCGCCGCGACAATCATCCCAATGACCCGAATCGTCGTTAATCAAGCTTAATCGAGGTACGCTTAGGCTTTAAAAACGAAGAAAAAACCGGCTTATTCAAGATCACGTCCTCAGCCGCGTTTTTTCTGCGATTTATTTAGTTCGTTTCTGAAAGTAGGCATGCGTCCCTCACGCGGTTTTCTTGCAATCGTCTTTGTTTTGGCTTCTTGTGCCAACGTCGAATCTCAACGTAATGCAAACTTATTACCAATCTTTACCATGCCCAACAATTGGACGGCAGGGGACAAAGCGATAAGAATCAATTTAGATGAAACACCTGTTGATTTAGCGCGTTGGTGGACATTTTTTAACGATCCCTTACTGACACAATGCATAGAACAGGCGCTGCAATCAAATACCAGTGTCGCGTCAGCGCAAATCACCCTGCGCCAAGCGCTTGCATTACGCGAGTTGGCGAATGCCAGCCTTTGGCCGACACTTTTTGCGTCCGCTTCAGCGCAGCATAATCGCAGCGGAACGGGGCAACAAACACAACGCAACAATGCTTTTCAAGGAAGCATCGACGCGCAATGGCAGCCAGATATCTTTGGCGGGAACCAAGCGGGCGTTCGAGCGAGCGATGCGGATGCGCACGCCAGCCTAGCCAATCTCGGCGCTGTGCAAATAGCCATTGCAGCAGAAGTTGCCAATAGCTACTTTCAGTTACGCGGCACACAGATGCGCCTAGCTGTCGCGCAAAACAATCTTGTCAGCCAATTAGATACGGCGCAAATCGCTGAATGGCGGCGTCAAGCGGGCTTACTTACGTCGATTGACAGCGAACAAGCCCGCGCTGCAGCAGAACAAACTCGCGCCCAACTGCCCGTATTGCAAAATCTTGCTACACAATTAATCCATGGCTTAGTGATGTTAAGTGGAAGCGCACCTAACAGTCTGAATGCACTCCAAATGCAACTTGAGATTGGCGCTGATTTGCCCCCGACACCGCGCCATGCTGTACTACCGACTCCCGCGAACAACCTGCGGCAGCGTCCCGACATTCTTGCTGCTGAATGGCAAATTAATGCGGCAATAGCACGATACGACCAAGCCAATAGCGCGCGTTTTCCAACTTTTCAACTTGGTGGGGGAATCGGCGTCAAGGCCTTAACCATCTCCGGGCTTACCAGTGGAAGCGCTTTTTTGGGCAATGTGATCGCCAGCGTGACGGGACCGATTTTTGATGGTGGTGCACGTCAAGCGCAAGTGAATGTCTCCTTTGCTGCATTTGAGGAAGCGCAAGTTGCCTATCGGGCGGCGGCCATCTTGGCAGTAAAAGAAGTGGAAGATGCGCTCGCTGCTTCGCGCAACGATCAGCAACGTTTAATCAGCCTAGAACTTGCTACGCAAGCATCGGCAAACGCATCAAGCTTGGCACGCCAGTTATTCGCCAGTGGACTGACTGATTTTCAAACCGTACTAGAAACCCAGCGTGCACTTTTCAACGCCCAAGATGCTTTGGCAAGCACACAAACAGATTTAAGTGCTGATTGGGTGCGCCTCTACCGAGCATTAGGCGGTGGTTGGGTGGCAAGCCAATTGCCTACAGCGCAAGCAAGTGCGGTAAATAATTTTAACGAAACCGCAAAACAAAAAACCGTAATGGAACAGCGATGAGCGATGTACCGAACACTACAGACGAGGCGACATCAAAAACCTTGACGGGAAACTCAACAGCGCCCAAGTCACTCTCAAACACCGAGAAAATTGAAGAAGGTCCACGCGGCGATAAAGATGTGCCCAGCAGTGAACCGGTTGCTCTACCAAGCATTGACAAAACGAATCCTGTAGACCAAGAAAAAGAAACATCGCCCACCAAAAACAATGAAATTATGAATAAGGCCGCAGGTACAACGCGCAAGCAAGCGCCTAGTAGTTTTGCTGCATCGATCTTGGGTGGCCAAGATACGAAGCCTTGGTGGCG
>CAYPNW010000177.1:0-2691 GCA_964411965.1 uncultured Burkholderiaceae bacterium | reverse complement strand
GAAACCAATTTATCCAAAGCCTCTATCCGCGCCCCGACTGATGGCGTGATTTTGACAAGAACCGTTGACCCAGGCAACGCCGTCGCCGCATCGCTGCAAGCAGTAACGCTATTTGTACTGGCTGAAGATTTGCACCAACTACGTTTACAAGTCAATGTTGATGAAGCCGACGTGGGGTCAGTAAAAATCGGGCAAGACGCGCGCTTTACTGTAAGCGCCTATGCCAGCCGAAAATACCCTGCCAAGATTACCCGCGTCGCATTTGGTTCCACAATTACTGAAAATGTTGTTACGTACATCACCTATCTCGATGTCAATAATGCAGACCTGAGCCTCCGCCCCGGCATGACAGCGACCGCGACCATCACCGCCACTGAGCGTAAAAATGTATTAGTGGTTCCCAATACTGCGCTGCGCTTTACGCCAACGGCAAACGCACAAGCTCCAAACAAAAAAAGCTTCGCCTCCAGCCTGATCCCCAGTGGACCTAGTCGTGCGCCTCGTAAAGCGCCGGCAAGTGCAACAAGCTCGGCGGGAGAGCGGCAAATTTGGGTGCTACGTGACGGCGTTGCCGTTGCCGTCAAAGTGACCACAGGCATTAGCGATGGCAAGTCGAGCGAAATCGTCGGCGGCGATTTAAAAGTCGGCATACTCGTTATTACCGATCAACGTTCAGGAGCAAAACCATGAGTTTTACGCGTTTAGAACTAGACGACTCCGCTGCACTAATTCGCCTGCGCGGTGTGACAAAGTCTTACGGCAAAGGACCAACTGAACTTCTGGCCCTAAAAGGAATCAATGTTGACATCGCAGCGGGCGAATTTGTCGCCATCATGGGGCCTAGCGGCTCAGGCAAATCCACCGCTATGAATATCATTGGTTGCCTCGATACGCCAACCCAAGGCGAGTATTTGTTCAACGGCTTACACGTTGAAAAACTTAACCGCGACCAACGCGCGCGTTTGCGCCGCGGCTATTTGGGTTTCGTATTTCAAGGTTTCAATTTATTAGCTCGCACCTCTGCACAAGAAAATGTGGAACTACCGCTACTTTATCGTGGAGAAAGTGCCAATTCGCGCCACGAACTAGCCAGAAAAGCCTTGGCTTCCGTTGGCTTGGAAGGGTGGGAACACCATACACCCGCCGAGCTCTCCGGCGGCCAGCAACAACGCGTTGCCATCGCCCGAGCGATCGTGACAGAACCCGCCGTGCTGTTAGCAGATGAACCTACCGGCAACCTTGACACGAAGCGTAGCCGCGAAATTATGGATCTACTTGCGCGCTTAAATGCAAACCACGGCATTACCGTACTGATGGTGACGCACGAATTAGATATGGCGTTGTACACCAAGCGTATGCTGCATTTTATCGATGGCACTCTTGCGCGGGATGAAATCAATCCCCATCCAACTGCCTTTGAATTAGAACCAGCGGCAAATGTAAATCTCGCGCCGACATTTTTGCCGAAGCCAAGTAACAGCGTTCTCACCGTGAGTCAACGCTAGTGTTCTTAAGCACATTCCTGCTGGCATTGCGCTCGATCCAACGCAATCTCTTGCGTTCGTTCTTAACCATCTTGGGCATTGTGATTGGCGTTAGTGCCGTAATCACGATGGTAACTTTGGGTAATGGTGCGACCTTGGCGGTACAAAACCAAATCTCCAGCTTAGGTACTAATTTGCTGATGGTTCGCCCAGGGCAACGCATAAGTTTTGGCGGCGGCGGTGGTGGTTCACACACGTTTAAAGAAGCAGACGCCGCTGCCATCGCAGCACAAATCGGTGGCATACAAACCGTCGCGCCAGAGAGCCGAGTGAATGCAACCGTGGTTGCAAATGGGCGTAATTGGACCACCAATGTCACAGGTAGCGACAATCAATGGTTCAGCACCAGCAATTGGACCTTGGCGTCGGGCCGTCTTTTTGAAGACGCCGAACTCACGGCAGGTTCCGCCGTTTGCGTTATTGGCGAGACAGTGCGCCGCCATTTGTTTGATTCTCGTGATGCACTCGGCGAAGCCTTACGTATCAAGCAATTCTCTTGCATTGTGGTGGGTATTTTGGCGTCCAAGGGGCAAGCGGCCATGGGTAACGATCAGGACGACATCGTCGTGGTGCCTTTGCACACTTTGCAGCGCCGCGTGACAGGAAATTTACGTGTTTCGACTCTGCTCGTGTCTATGAAAGAAGGTAGCGATAGTGCAAGCGTTAAGACAGGCGTTACGCAGATCCTGCGTGAACGCAGAAAATTGGCCAAAGACGACGACGATGATTTCAATGTGCTCGATACCAAACAACTTGCCGATACCTTATCTGGCACTACCAAAGTGATGACGACGCTACTTAGCGCTGTAGCAGCTGTGAGCCTTTTGGTGGGTGGAATAGGCATTATGAACATCATGCTCGTTAGCGTGACGGAACGCACGCGAGAAATTGGCATACGTCTTGCAATTGGCGCAATGGAACGCGAGGTGCTATTACAATTTCTTATTGAAGCCGTCGTGCTCTCTTCCTTAGGCGGCATTGTCGGCATCATCTTAGCCACTGCCGCATCGGTAGTACTTTCTAGCCTGATGCAAATACCCTTCCTTTTCAATCCGAGCATTACGCTTGCTTCGTTTTTTTTCTCGGCTGCTATTGGCGTGGTATTCGGCTACTTCCCCGCTCGCCGCGCCGCCCAGTTAGACCCAAT
>CAYPNW010000176.1:4064-5243 GCA_964411965.1 uncultured Burkholderiaceae bacterium | reverse complement strand
TGAAGATTCATCTCATACGCCAAATGTGCCATGTGATAATCGTCTTGCGCGACGCTGGTGGCACCAAAGGTGTTGGTTTCAATGAGGTCAGCACCCGCTGCCAAATACTGCTCGTGAATCTCTTGGATCACGTGCGGCTGCGTCAAGGTGAGTAATTCGTTATTACCCTTGACGAAAATCTCCTTGCCAGGCACCGCAAAATCTTTGAAGCGCTCGCCGCGATAATCCGTTTCGCTAAGGTGGTAGCGCTGAATCATCGTGCCCATCGCGCCATCAAGAATCAAGATGCGTTGTTGCAAAAGGCGGCGCAAGGTGGCTTCAGTCTGGTTGATTGGGCTGATCTGGCTGTTGGCTGTCATGTTGGTACTCGCAAAAAAAGAAAAACCCGATCGGCTCATGCTGGCTGGCGGATCGGGCGACATCCTTTTAGCAGCATTTATTACGCGCCCGCAATCTGAATCTCAAATCGGCGCTGGAATTAAGATTATACGGTGCTTTGCGCTTGCCTTGTTGCGACGGTGGGGCAGCATAGTTTCCGCGAAAAGAGAATCAATAACAAAAAATAAATTCCTGCTTGATTTATCGCAAGCTTGTGGTTTTTTTTGGTATTTTCATAGAGCATTGTTCCATTTCCAAATCAATGGTGTCTAGGCGACGAGCCGCAGACAGTGCTGGCACGGCAAGCCGAAGGCAACAACGACACGATTGATTTAGAAATGGAACTATTTGTTTCGTTGAGCTTTTCTGCCTAGCTGCGTAAAATGATTAAAACGATTTTCATCGCGGCTTTGCTGAGCGGGTTTTTTGTTGCGCGCTATAGTTGAAGCCTACTAGATCACGGTAAAAAGGCGGCCAAGAATGGTAAAATCTGCGGTTTTTTCACCGTTAATTTCATGAAAGCGTCGAGGAACTTGCCTAGGACCCAGGCAGTCATAAGGATTTATTTGAAAATTCGTCGATGTTTTTCATGACAAAAAGTCACAACACTATGAGCCAGACGCTAAACGACCTGAACAATAAAGCCAAAAATCTTCCGCCCGTGCAGGCTGACCACAGCACGCGCAAATTCACGGTGCCCTCTGGCCGTATTGCTGCTGCGGGTTTGCGTTTCCAAGCGTGGGCGGAGAAGTTGATTGTTAAGGCCTCGTTAAATGGTGACCCCTACACCTATGACCCAGC
>CAYPNW010000176.1:1621-3964 GCA_964411965.1 uncultured Burkholderiaceae bacterium | reverse complement strand
TTACAAGTCCCTGAACCAGCGGAACATTGCCGGATTCGCATCGGTAATGAGTTTCATCATTGGAACGAAGGTCAGCCCTTGATTTTTGATGACACGTTTAACCACGAAGTTTGGAATGACACGGACGGTTACCGCGTGGTGTTGTTTATTGATTTTGTGCGCCCATTACGCCAACCTTGGCATTGGATCAATAACATGATTCTGAGCATTGGTGCCTTGGCACCCTTTATGCGCGAAGCGGGTAATAAGCAGAAAAAATGGGAAAAGAAGTTTTATAAGAAGTAAGAAATACACGCAAAAGTAGAAGCAATTCCATTTCCAAATCAATGGTGTCTAGGTTGATTTAGAAGTGGAATAAAAATGTAAAAAGCCTCTGTGAGCATCAGAGGCTTTTTTTATGGATAAAAAAAAGCGCGTCAGTTATAAACTGAGCGCGCTCAAAGGGAAAATTATTTGTAAAACGCTGCTTTATGCTTTTCTTCTAGTCGATATGAGACTAGCCACGACCGAACTGATCAGCAGCGTACCAATCACAGTGAGCGACACGGCAGTTGGTACATGTATCCATTTCACGATCAGCATTTTGACGCCCACAAACATCAGAACGAACGCAAGGCCGAACTTGAGCAGATGGAAACGAGACGCCATATCTGCTAACAAAAAGTACAAAGCGCGCAAGCCCATAATGGCAAAAATATTTGATGTAAACACGATGAATGGATCAGTCGTCACGGCGAAAATCGCAGGAATCGAGTCGACGGCAAACACCACATCCGAAATTTCAATCAAGATAAGTACCAAGAAGAGGGGCGTAAATACGCGCTTACCATTTTCTATAATGCTAAATTTTTCACCATGAAATTGATTCGTAAAGGGCAGCATTTTTTTAGCAAAACGCAGCACAGGGTTAGCCTCTAAGTCAGGTTCTTTTTCCGCCGAAACCAGCATCTTAAAGCCAGTGAAAAGAAGGAAAACGCCAAAAATGTAAAGCACCCACGAGAATTGCGTCACCACCCAGGTACCTGCCAAAATCATCGCCACGCGCATCACTATGGCGCCCAAGACGCCGTAGAGCAAGACTTTGCGCTGATACTGTTCGGGAACGGCAAAATGGCTAAAGATCATCAGGAACACAAAAACATTGTCCACCGAGAGAGATTTTTCGATTACATAGCCGGTCAGAAATTCCATCGCTTTTGTCGTGGCAATGGCCTCATCAAAATGATCGCGCACGTAGTACCACAGGCCGAGGTTGAACAGCATAGCAAGACTTACCCAAACAATAGACCAGCTCGCCGCTTCCTTCACGCTCACCTTGTGTGAACGTGAGCCACCCAGTGCGAAGATGTCGAGTGCCAGCATCGCAATCACGAAGGCAATGAAGACGCCCCACATCCACGGTTCGGCTATTGAGTTTAAATGCATGAGAAATCCTTATAAGTGAGTGGTGCGCTTAGGAATTGGGCGCTTTTTTATTTTAAAGGTCTAGGCGATCCCTGTGAAATGGCGCAGCGCCAAAAAAAACGGGTGCGCTTATCACACCGTGATAGGCACCCTGAAAGGAGATCGTAAACCAAACTTAGCTGTTGTGTAACTCCAATTGAGTTGACTACGCGAGAATTTTATTCGCGATCGACAAATCCCAATAACTGCAACAAGCTAATAAACAGGTTGAAAATCGTAATGTATAAACTTACCGTGGCCATGATGTAATTAGTTTCACCGCCGCGAATGATATTGCTAGTTTCAAACAAAATCATGCCCGACATGAGTAATACCATGGCCGCTGACACTGCCAGTGAGAGCGCTGGTATCTCGAAGAAAATCGCGCCTAAACTTGCTGCGAAGGCCACTAATACGCCGACCATCAAAAAGCCACCCATGAAACTAAAGTCGCGCTTGCTGATCAAGACGTAAGCAGATAAGCCGACAAAAATTAAACCTGTCAGACCCATCGCGCTCATGACGATGCCGCCACCGCCTGGTACTGATAAATAGCGACTGATGATTGGGCCTAATGTCAGACCCATAAAGCCTGTGAGACCGAAAACCGAGACGATACCCCAGCCGCTATTGCGTAATTTTGTGGTCAGGAAGAGCAAACCGAAATAACCGACCAGCGTAATGAGTATGCCCATCGAGGGTAATTTGAACGCAATACTTAAACCTGCTGTCGCGGCAGAGAACAACAAAGTCATCGACAGTAACATGTAAGTGTTACGCAAAACTTTGTGACTCGAGAGTAGACTCTCCTCGGTATAGTCGACAGTCTGCACACTGCGCAAGCCTGACTGCGTTGATCGATTGAAAAGTGCCATGCTATTTCTCCTGAAATTTTGAAAA
>CAYPNW010000176.1:0-1521 GCA_964411965.1 uncultured Burkholderiaceae bacterium | reverse complement strand
GCAAGCAAATACACAAAAAAAGTCGAATATAATTGAATAATAGATCGACTAACCCGATGGATACCCCCAATGTCTAGCCTTAATTACAAGCATTTACACTATTTTTGGGTGGTCGCCAAGACCGGCAGTATCGCACGAGCGAGCGAGCAACTGCATCTCACGCCCCAGACAATTAGTGGACAGTTAAGTTTGTTTGAAGAAATTCAGGGCGAACAATTGTTTGAAAAAAGCGGCCGTAATTTGGTTCTCACTGATGCCGGCCGGCTCGTGCTGAGCTATGCGGATGAAATTTTCTCCTTAGGCCAAGAGTTAGAAGAAGTTTTACAGCATCGCCCGACTGAGCGAGCCGTCCAGTTGCGGGTTGGCGTCTCTGACGCGGTCGCCAAAGCACTCGCCTACCGGCTTCTCGAGCCCGCCTTGAATGCCGTGCAAAACTCTGCGCAAACCTTGCGCATCAATTGTCGTGAGGGAAAGTTACAGCAACTACTGGCGGAACTAGCGGCACATAAATTAGATGTGGTGATCACGGACACACCGATGCCACCCACGGCGAACATTCGCGGCTTTAATCATCATCTTGGTGAATGCGACGTGAGTTTTTTTGCGACGAAGATGCTGGCCGAACAGTTTTCTGCCGGATTTCCAGCCTGCTTGAACGGTGCGCCGTTTCTCTTACCCGGCGAAGACGCGGCCTTGCGCTCGAAGTTGATGCATTGGTTTCATGCGAACGAACTGCGTCCTCGCATTGCAGGCGAATTTGACGATAGTGCCTTGATGAGTGCCTTTGGTCGCGCGGGCGCAGGTTTTTTTGCTGCGCCGTCTGTGATCGCTGAAATGGTCACGAAACAGTATGACGTGGTGCTCGTTGGGCAAACGCGGGACATCAAAGAGGAGTTTTTCGCTATTTCAGTGCAGCGTAAGTTGACCCATCCTGCCGTGTTAGCAATCAGCGAAGCTGCAAAGCGCGACCATTTATGGAATAGGGGCGCAGCGCTTGCACCGCAACCGGACATGATCGCTGACAAAACGAGCAACATTGAAAGATAAATGCTGCTGAGCCTGCGCTTATTTTGTCAGTGCTTTGGCAGCGTCGATGCGTTTTAACGTCGCGCCATGTACATCGCGTGAATGCCGATTCCAACGTTGTGTAATTTGCTCAATATCTGCAAGCAGGGACTGTGCGAGTTGCTGCCGCCCAGTGCTCAAGGCCCAAATGGCGTATTCGCTTTTTACATCGAAACTACCAAATTGTTTTAGCGCGCCTTCGAAAACGGTGTTGGCCTCGTCATGACGCTGCGAACCAGCTAAAGCGCGTGCCAATAAAATGCTGATCTGCTCGGCACGAAAGCTTGGGTTTGCTTGCCGTACCTCTTCTAAATGCAGCACTGCGCGGGCATAACGTGCACTTTCTACAAAAGCACGGGCAGCACAGAATTTGATTTCATTGTCGGATGCAAATGGCCCCGTCAAACAGGCTTCATAGTTATTGGCCGCTTCTTCGGCATCGCCTGCTTCAAGCAG
>CAYPNW010000175.1:0-5335 GCA_964411965.1 uncultured Burkholderiaceae bacterium | reverse complement strand
TGTCAGCAGAGATGATGTTGCGGCACATGGGTTGGATAGAGGCGGCGGATTTGTTGATCTCGGCCATGGAAAAAGCAATCACTGAAAAGCGCGTGACCTACGATTTTGCGAGATTAATGGAGGGCGCAACCCAAGTTTCGTGTTCCGGCTTTGGTGACGTGATGATCGAAAATATGTAGTTACAGGCGCGCAAGAATTCGCCGACCTCGCGGTCGGCATTTTTTCGACGAGAACTTTTAAGTACCAGTCGCAGAAACAAAAAAACCCTACCTAGGTAGGGTTTTCATTCAATCCAAAACGGTGAGTTTAAGGATTTTGAATGTTTGATGCTTGTTTGCCTTTTGGGCCTTGTGTTACTTCGAATTGTACTTTTTGACCTTCTTTTAGCGTCTTAAAGCCATTCATTTGAATTGCTGAGAAATGAGCAAATAAATCTTCACCGCCGTCGTCCGGAGTGATAAAGCCAAAGCCCTTTGAGTCGTTGAACCACTTTACGGTACCTGTTGCCATAATACACTTTCAATTAATAACTAATCACACGAGCCGTAAAGCAAGAAACTTAGCCAAAGCTACATCCTCCTCAACTTGCTCACTCCATATTGACAAAACATCACAAATACTTGTCAATAAGTACCATTCTTGGCGGAAAAAAAAGTCCTGTCAAGGAAATTTGATTGCTTTTGCGACATTGTTGTATTTTCATGGACGACAATACTTGTTTCTTGGAAATTGATCTCCATCTGCGCTAAGACGTGAAAGCGCGTACCATGAAATTTATTCGCTTAAAATAGGGACGAAATAAAGCCTTTATTGCGGCTTAATTATTGACTTCAAAATGATCCTAGGCACTAGAATACATGTATGGCAAATCAGCACGACAATGGAACAGTTTTAGAGCGGCAAGAGCAAAAACTTAAGCCGCCATCAATGTACCAAGTATGTCTCTTGAATGACGATTACACGCCGATGGAATTTGTGGTCGCGATCATTCAAGAGTATTTCAATAAGGATCGAGAAACGGCAATGCATATCATGCTGAAAGTTCATCAAGAAGGACGCGGCGTGTGCGGTGTATATTCGAAGGATGTTGCATTAACCAAGGTTGAACTAGTTTCAGCCCACGCCCGCAAAGCCGGGCATCCGCTGCAATGTGTGATGGAGGAAGTATGATTGCGCAAGAATTAGAAGTCAGTCTGCATATGGCGTTTGTGGAAGCCCGGCAGGCACGTTACGAGTTTATTACTGTCGAGCATTTGCTTTTGGCTTTGCTCGACAATCCTTCCGCTGCAGAAGTGATGCGCGCGTGTGCCGTAAATATTGAAGACCTGCGCAAGACTTTGGGTAATTTTATTAGCGACAATACGCCAACCGTTTCTGGTTCGGGCGAGGTCGATACGCAACCAACACTTGGATTTCAGCGCGTAATTCAACGTGCAATCATGCACGTGCAATCAGCTTCAAATGGCAAAAAAGAGGTGACCGGTGCGAATGTGTTGGTGGCGATTTTTGGCGAAAAAGATTCACACGCCGTCTATTACTTGCATCAACAGGGCGTAACACGTTTGGATGTGGTTAACTTTATTTCACATGGCGTCAGAAAAGATAACGCAAACGAACCACAAAAATCACCTGAAGGTGCCGACGACGCACAGTCTGATGCGCAAGCAAAAGAAAGTCCGCTTGACCAGTTCACACAAAATCTGAATAAAGCTGCGGCAGAAGGTCGGATTGATCCCTTGATCGGTCGCGATAATGAAGTCGAGCGTGTGATTCAAATACTCTGTCGTCGTAGAAAAAATAACCCATTATTGGTCGGTGAAGCGGGCGTCGGAAAAACCGCTATTGCTGAAGGTCTGGCGTGGCGCATCACACAAAATGACGTACCAGAAATTTTACAAACTGCCGTTGTATATTCACTCGACATGGGTGCGCTGCTTGCTGGGACTAAATATCGTGGCGACTTCGAATTGCGCCTTAAAGGTGTATTGAAGCAGCTCAAAGACACGCCACACGGCATTTTGTTTATTGACGAAATTCATACCATCATTGGTGCGGGCTCTGCGTCTGGTGGAACCTTAGATGCGTCGAATCTATTGAAACCAGCGCTCTCGAATGGACAGTTAAAGTGTATAGGCGCAACAACGTATACAGAATATCGTGGCGTTTTTGAAAAGGATCATGCTTTAGCTCGTCGTTTCCAAAAAATTGACGTGAATGAACCGACCGTTGAACAAACGGTGCAAATCCTACGCGGACTCAAAGCCAAGTTTGAAGAGCATCACAATGTTAAATATTCCGCGTCAGCGTTGACCACTGCGGCTGAGCTCTCTGCGCGTTTCATCAACGATAGGCACCTGCCTGACAAAGCGATTGACGTGATCGATGAGGCCGGTGCAGCGCAGCGTGTGTTGCCTAAATCGAAGCAGAAAAAGACCATTGGCAAAGCAGACATTGAAGACATCATTGCAAAAATTGCGCGCATTCCACCGCAAACAGTGAATCAGGATGACCGCAGCAAGTTGCAAACAATAGATCGTGATCTGAAAAACGTCGTCTTCGGGCAAGAACCGGCGATTGAAGCGCTGGCCTCTTCGATTAAGATGGCTAGAGCAGGCTTAGGCAAGACAGATAAGCCGATAGGATCATTCTTGTTTTCTGGCCCCACAGGCGTTGGTAAAACTGAGGTTGCAAAACAACTCGCTTTCACGTTGGGTATCGAATTAATTCGATTTGATATGTCCGAATACATGGAGCGCCATGCGGTAAGCCGCTTGATAGGCGCGCCGCCGGGCTATGTCGGCTTCGATCAAGGTGGCTTATTAACGGAAGCGATTAACAAGAAACCGCATGCAGTGTTGTTGCTGGACGAAATAGAGAAAGCGCACCCAGACGTTTTCAATATTCTGTTGCAAGTGATGGATCATGGCACGCTCACGGACAATAATGGCCGAAAAGCCGATTTCCGTAACGTGATCATTATCATGACAACCAACGCTGGCGCTGAGAGCTTACAGAAGCGCTCAATCGGCTTTAATGATAGCAAGCAGGCTGGCGATGAAATGGCCGATATCAAGCGGATGTTTACGCCTGAATTCCGCAACCGCTTAGATGCCATCATTAGTTTCCGTGCCTTGGACGAAGAAATCATTCTGCGGGTTGTTGATAAGTTCTTGATGCAGTTGGAAGAGCAGTTGCATGAGAAAAAAGTTGAAGCGAGTTTCACTGACAATTTACGTAAATTTTTGGGTAAAAAAGGTTTTGATCCGCTCATGGGCGCACGACCCATGGCGCGTTTGATTCAAGATATGATACGCAAGGCTTTGGCGGACGAACTCTTGTTTGGGAAGTTGGTGAGTGGCGGTCGAGTCGTGGTTGACTTGGACGACAAAGACCAAATCAAGCTTGAGTTTTCGGAGGGAGATGCTACGCCACCAACGACGTCGCAAGAAATTGTTGAAGTTGAGTAAAATAGTTTTGAGCTTGGAAAGCCCGTACGAAAGTTCGGGCTTTTTTTATTTGTGAATTTTTGCCTGACTTAGAAAACGAATGTGCTCGCGTCGCGAGATTTTTAATAATCTCCCAGTCAATATGATGAAGTATAGTTCCATTCACTTGTTTTTGGTCTCCTTGATTTTAGGCGCCGTGCCAATTTCTACGCACGCACAGTCGCTTTATCGTTGCGGCAATACCTATCAGGACAAACCATGCGAAAAAGGCGATCAAAAAGTTGTTGGCGTTAATCGCGCCGTTGCTACTAACGAGAAGTCGGTTTTAGACATTTCATGTACACGTCTCGGTGAGCAGGCGAAGAAAATAATCTGGATGCGAGAAGGTGGTGCTTTGAAAGAAAAACTGCTTTCAGAAGCGAGTGGTGAAGAGCAAAGAAAGCTGATTGTTGATGTGTATTCGGTTCGTGGAAACTCGGCCGATGTGCGCAGCGCCATTGAAAATGAATGTATGGCACAGAAAGCGAACGATCGACTTTTAGGCAAAGTGGCGGCTGACGCCTCAAGTGCATCAACGCCGAAAAAGCCTGCGGCAAACGAGCAAAAAGCGGAAGCAGGAAAAAGTGCGACGGCGAATCAGGAAGCAATCGATAAGCAGAAAAAACAGTTTTGCAGCTTGTTGCGTAACCAAGTTACCAGCGCACGTGACGCGCAGCGAGCGGGCGCCAGTGCAGATCAACAAGACACGTTAAATCAACAAAAACGCGAGCTAGAAAGCCAATTTAAAACAAGCGGTTGCGATTCCGGTAGTGACACGCAATTGCGTTAAAATTGGGTTTCCTAGGTTTTACCTGTGCTGCCAAAACCACCTTCGCCACGAACACTGTCGCCAAATTCATCAACGATAGTAAAGCCGACCTGCACCACAGGAACAATAACTAGCTGCGCCAATCTTTCCATCGGCTGCAAAACAAAGTCGGCGTGGCCACGGTTCCACGTTGAAATCATTAATTGGCCTTGGTAATCAGAATCAATCAAGCCTACTAAATTTCCTAAAACGATGCCGTTTTTATGTCCCATCCCGCTTCTCGGCAAGATCATGGCGGCGTACGCTGGATCAGCAATATGAATTGCCAATCCCGTTGGTATGAGAACCGTTTCCCCAGCTTTAATGGTAACGGCTGCATCAATACATGCACGTAAATCAAGTCCCGCGCTGCCAGGCGTGCCGTAGCTTGGCAATAAATCTTTCATGCGTGCGTCGAGAATTTTCAGGGAAATGTTTTTCATTGCTTTAGTGTAGGTAAAGTTAATTTAGCAGGCAGACGCTTAATTGCAAAACTATTTACTGTTTGACAGACGGAGCGCAATTTCACTGATGAGTTGTCGTGCCAAACTTGGTTTATCTGCCCGTGCAAGGTGCTTGTAGCCGCTCTCGTCGAAGAGAACTAGCTCATTGTCATCCTGCCCAAAGGTTTGATGGCCAATGTTTCCGACCAAAAGCGGGATATTCTTTTTAAGCCGTTTGTTGGCGCCATGTTCTAACAAGCGTTCAGATTCGGCGGCAAAGCCAACGCAGTAAGGTGCATTGGACAAAGCGGCAACGCTCGCAAGAATGTCGGGGTTTTCTTCAAATTCAAGTTGCGGCAAGGGGGTATTTGCGGATTTTTTGAGCTTTTGCTCGCTAACATTCGCGACACGCCAATCGGCAACGGCCGCAACAGCGATGAATACTGCTTGTTTTTGGCGGGCGATTTGCGCCATGACGACATCGTGCATTTGTTGCGCAGTTTGCACTTGAATTCTGTGTGTGCCGTACGGCGCTTCAAGCCCTGTTGGGCCTGACACCAACGTCACATGTGCCCCAGCTTCCCATGCCGCTTGCGCGA
>CAYPNW010000174.1:3242-5454 GCA_964411965.1 uncultured Burkholderiaceae bacterium | reverse complement strand
GCTTCTTGCAGCGTGACCCAAGGGCTGGGAAAATTACCGTTTTTTACCGCAATAATTTCCCAAATGAGTATCAATAGCGCGATACCAAAAAGAGGCGCCGATATTTGCAAGAGTAGTGGCGCAAAAATAATTTTTTGCTTAACCTTTTTTTGCTGTGGATAGGCTTGCGACGGCTGCAAGTTCGGCACCTCAACGTCGTCTGTTGCACTATTTTTTGCTTGCATGCGTTTCTCGTTTTCGCGCGTAGTTAAAACGAGGTCGGCAACGCCTTCGGTTTTTCCGTTTGCTAGCCCCTCCCCCGCCCTTGCCATGCTTGCCATGGTCGCCATGCTGCCTCCTACGCTTTTATCTTAAAAGACGCCGCATACGCCGCCGGGTTTTTGCCGTCCCAAATGCTGCCGTCCATTAATTTGCTGCTGCGCATGGGGTCTTTGGGTAAAGCGACCTTGGCCATACTTGCGCCGTCTTTATACAAATCGATGCGGTTCACCGCCTTTGCCACGGCAAGATAATCAGGGTCCGTTTTTAGCAAGCCCCAGCGCTTATGCTGCGTGAGAAACCACATACCGTCAGACAAATAAGGGAAATTCACCGCGCCATCGTTGAAGAATTTCATATGATTAGGATCGTCCCAAGTTTTACCCAAACCGTTTTGGTAGCGTCCTAAAATGCGTTGATTGATCACATCAACTGAGGTGTTGACGTAGGACTTATCGGCAATGGTTTCTGCCATTTTGTTTTTGTTGCTGAGTGAGGAATCTATCCAACGGCTGGCTTCAAGCACAGCAGCAATTAAGGCGCGCGACGTGTTCGGATATTTCTGGGCAAACTCACTGGTGGTGCCCAGCACTTTTTCTGGGTGGTCTTTCCAGATATCTTGCGTCGTGGCTGCGGTAATACCTATCCCATCAGCAATAGCGCGATGATTCCATGGTTCACCCACGCAATAACCATCCATATTCCCCACCCGCATGTTCGACACCATTTGCGGTGGCGGCACGGTAATGACTTTGGCATCTTGTAATGGATTAATGCCATTGGCTGCCAACCAGTAATACAACCACATGGCGTGGGTACCTGTTGGGAAGGTTTGCGCAAAGGTGTATTCGCGCTTTTCGTTTTGCATAAGCTTGGCGAGGCCTGCGCCATCGACCGCGCCCTTTTCAGCGATCTTCTTTGAAAGCGTAATGGCTTGTCCGTTGTTGTTCAACGTCATTAAAACTGCCATGTCTTTCTTTGTGCCGCCTATGCCTAATTGAACGCCATAAATCAAGCCATACAGCACATGCGCCGCATCAAGCTCACCATTTGCCAGCTTATCGCGCACGCTTGCCCATGACGATTCCTTGGTTGGAATAATCTTGATGCCATATTTTTTATCGAAGCCCAGCACCGAAGCCATGACAACCGACGCGCAATCCGTCAAGGGAATAAAGCCCACGCGCACCTCTTCTTTTTCAGGCTTATCAGACCCCGCAGCCCACACACCGCCTGTGCTAAGACTCATGATGCTCGCCCCCGTAACGACAGCAGCGCTTTGCAAAAACTGGCGTCGCGACGATGCACTAGCTTGGTCATTTTTTGGTTCATCTGAAGACCCTTGATTTTCTTGATGAGAGTTTGGTATCGACATGTGCTACTCCTGTTAGAAATAAAAAAAGGCGCCTGTCTACACTGAAAATTCAATGTAGAAAGACACCTTTGTCTCAGGAATCGACCGCCGTTAGTCGGATTCGCTTTTTCAATAAAACATAATTCAATTCTTGCGCCATCGTTGGCGCGTACAAAACCTAATGCAGGTTTTGTGCCAGCCGATTTTTACCCATAAACGGCTGTTTCACATCGAATAAAAAGAATAAACGCCACAAAAAGCAGCGCTTCTCGCACCTATTTGATGCAGTGCACCAATTTCAGACTTTGCTTTGGCTGACTTTCGCTTGCACTACAACATATCGGCAACATCTAATAAGCGCTGAGCAACATCAACGAGCTTTAAATTCTTTTCCATCGCCTGTTTGCGCAAGCGTTGATATGCCAAATCTTCCGATAATTCATAACGCTGCATCAAAACTCCCTTAGCGCGTTCGATGGTTTTGCGTTCCGCTAATTTGCTCTTGGAATCTGACAGGGCAAGGCGTAATTTTTGATCAACCGTAAAACGCGCCATCGCCACGTCCAACACGGGTTTGATGCGCTCACTCTGCAAACCCGC
>CAYPNW010000174.1:0-3142 GCA_964411965.1 uncultured Burkholderiaceae bacterium | reverse complement strand
GAAGGGCATTTGCTCTCACCTTTGCTGGCAAGTGACCCGCCTGAGTTTCCCTTCGTTGCCTTGCTGGTCTCTGGTGGGCACACGCAATTAATGCGCGTGGATGGTGTGGGCAAGTATCAATTATTGGGTGAAACCTTAGATGATGCCGCTGGCGAAGCGTTCGATAAATCGGCCAAGCTCTTGGGTTTAGATTACCCAGGCGGCCCGGCGATTTCCCGCTTGGCAGAATCGGGCGACCCAACAGTGGTACGTTTGCCACGCCCCATGCTGCACTCCAAAGATTTCAATTTTAGTTTTTCTGGATTAAAAACCGCTGTGCTTACGGCGGTAAAAAACCACGATGGCGAACTTACAGAGCAAGACAAAGCGAATATTGCACGCGGCTTTGTGGATGCGGTGGTGGAAGTCTTGTGTGTGAAATGCTTAAGCGCTTTGAAGCACACGGGTTTAAAACGTTTAGTGATCGCTGGCGGCGTTGGCGCTAATGCGCAATTACGTAGCGCGTTGAACGCTGCGGCAAGTAAAAAGCGCTTTAAGGTGTATTACCCAGAACTGGAATTTTGCACAGATAACGGCGCCATGATTGCGTTTGCTGGGGCACGTCGCTTGCAAGAAAATCCTCACTTAGCCAGCAAGGATTACAGCTTTAATGTGCGCCCAAGATGGCCGCTGCACGAATTGAATTGAACTTAAGTCAATCAACCCGCGCCACCTTAAGTTTTCTTGGCACCTAAGCGCGATTCTGTGCCCTTCATCAGATTTACAATGTTTTGCCGATGACGATATATAAGCAATGCGCTCATCACAAATATCGACAAAAGAATCACGTCTGGCCCGTTGCTAATGCCATAGTAAAGCGGCGCTAACAATGCCGTGATGAGCGCGGCGAGCGAAGAATAGCGCGACGCCACAGCAACAAATAACCAAGTAATCAGACAAGCCAAACCTAACAAGGGGCTTAAACCGAGTAACACGCCCAACGCGGTCGCGACGCCTTTGCCTCCCACGAATTTGAAAAACACCGGCCATAAGTGGCCCAAAAACACGGCGATACCCACCAAGGCAATCATCACTTCGCCCAACTGATGCTGTTCAACGTAACGCACGGCAAGCCACACCGCCAACCATCCTTTAAACCCGTCGCCAATCAAAGTAAGCACCGCCGCTGCTTTGTTTCCGCTGCGCAGCACATTGGTGGCGCCTGGATTTTTTGAACCATAGGTGCGTGGATCAGACAACCCGAACAATTTGCTAACGACCACGGCAAAGGAAATCGAACCAATCAAATACGCCGCGAAGGCTGCTAATAAAGTAAGCATAGGTTTTCCTAAAAAAAACTAATTAACTACATATACTGGTCACAGTAAATTATATAAGCGCTTTTAAAATAAGCGCGAGGAGTGGCGTTTTTACTGATACTCCCCATATCTTCTATTTATCATTGGCGACTAGTGCGCATTGAACGGGCTTTGCGAGAAGCAGATCAAGCAAAATCTGCGGGGCAATGCCAATCAAGAATCCACGGCGACCGCCATTGATGTAAATTTTTTCCAGCGCAAGAATACCCTCTTCCACGAGCACTGGCATGGCTTTTTTTGTGGCAAACGGCGAAGTGCCCCCCACCAAATAACCAGAATGACGTTGCGCTACCTCTGGCTTGCAGGGCTCAACAGATTTGCAGCCCAGCTGACGCGCTAAATTTTTAGTCGACACGGTGCAGTCGCCATGCATCAACACAACCAAAGGCCGCGCCTTTTCGTCTTGCATAATTAAAGTTTTCACAACAACATGCTCATCCACACCCAATTCGCGCGCTGAAACCGACGTACCACCTTTTTCCTCATACGCGTAAGGATGCTCAGAAAACACCACCTTGCGCTGTCGCAAAAACTGCGTGGCGGGTGTTTCGGAAATATGTTCACTCTTCTTTGACAATTCACAGCTCCCTACAAATACGGCAAAATCGCCACGAAATAAAGTAAATTGAAAACAGTTAAGGGCAACGACTGTTTTCTTGCGTTGCACCATATTGGTTATCCGACCGAAAAAATGCACCAGACAAATCGACCGCCGCACGAATTTCGTACATAAAAAAGAAAGCATGATCGCTGCGGCAGCGCCCCAGCGAGCCACCCAATCGGCTCATGTTACGAAGTCGAAATAATTTCACAATTTCGTCGGTTCCTCACAACACTTTGTAACCACAGAGTTACAAATCTCCGCATAATGAAATAAATGTTTTCAGGGTTTGAAGATGTTTGATGCAATCGCTTTCAAGGATGTTTGCTTGTGGCGGAATAGAGGAGAGGTGGAAATCAACCAAGTCATCATTTGCTGGTTTCTACTTTAAAACAATAAGTTTCATTTGTTAACCATCGAGGATCAATGATGATTTTTAAAGAAAAATTAGGCGTACGCTCAGTACGCTTAGCACTCACGGTCTTGGCCGGCTCAGCGTTCATCGCTGGCAATGCACACGCTCAAGCACAAGTTGCAACAGCAGCAGCACCACAAAAAGTGGAAATTACTGGTTCGAACATTAAGCGCGCTGACAAAGAAGGCACGTCGCCGATTCAGGTTATTTCGGTAAAAGATATTCGTGAAAGCGGTGCGAAAACCGTACTCGAACTCTTAAAGTTGGTTCCTGCACTGGGCGCAGACGGTTTTAATGACGTTTCTAACCAAAATGGTTTCTCGCGCGGTGTGGCGACTGCCTCGTTGCGCAGCTTAGGGTCAACATCTACATTGATTTTGTTGAATGGACGTCGCTTAACGCCCTCCGCTTACGCTAACCCAAATAACGGCACATCAACGCTTTACGATTTAAATACTATCCCTATCTCGGCTGTCGAAAGAGTCGAAATTTTTAAGGATGGCGCGTCAGCCGTGTACGGATCTGATGCGATTGGTGGCGTCATTAACTTCATCACGAAGAAGGATTATCAAGGCTTCGAAGTTGCAGTACGTGCCGGCGGTAACGACGATTACGAATTTGCGCGTCAAAACGTGAACGCCAGTGCTGGATTTGGCAACCTCAATAGCGATGGCTACAATGTCTTCGTCGCCGGTGATTACACAAGACGCGAACGTAGTTTTATTCGAGACACAACTGACGATGTAGAACAAGATTTATACGGGAATA
>CAYPNW010000173.1:3013-5464 GCA_964411965.1 uncultured Burkholderiaceae bacterium | reverse complement strand
TTAAGATCATTAAAAAATGAACTTTTTCTGTTTGTTTGGCTCACAGTAGTCGATGATTCTTCTTTGGGTTTGCGCGAATGATGATGCTTAATGACACGACACAAATAAAAGAATGGCGGAAGCGGGGTATTTCGCAGCAAATCTTCATTGCGATTTTATCGACAATTGTTCCCCTAGCGTTTTTCTCTGTTTTTAGATTACAGCCTTCGTACAATTCACTTCCAAATTTCTCACAAAATGCACCTACAACATTAAACATACGGTTCGTAGAGAAGATCATCGAGAGCAAGCCTAAAGCAAGCATAGATGAGACAAAAATTGCTTCTCGCCAACAATCGCGACTAAGCAAGCCCTCTTCAACGGCGCAAAACAAAACGGCAGTGACACCGCCTGAGCCATCACCACCTTCATCCTCCCCATCACCATCGCCAAACATCTCAACAGAAAGTTCCGATGGCGTGCGCTTGATTTTGCCCGACAGCAAAACAATTTCACGCGCCTACAACGACAGCAAAAGCGAAATTCAACGGATGTCGGAACGAAGTGGTAAACCACTTAACAGCGAGATTCCTAGCAAATATGAAATTTTTCAAGCCAAAGCAGAAGCGGCGCGCATCCCAGATTGCATAAGCCCTAACGCAACAGGTGGGGGCTTGCTGGCCGCACCTGTCATTGCCTACAAGGCTTTAGCAGGGAAATGCAAGTAACCGGCTTGTGATTTAACTATTTCAGCGCTTTTCCGAAACTTGCTCGCGCAAACGACTGTTCCGCCGCATTAAACCACTGCGCTTGATTGTTTCTAAACGTCACCCAATCTGAGTAAATTTTTTTGAATTTTGGATTTTTTGCCTGCTCTTCAGTAAATGTTTCCTGCGCCGCTTGGAAACATACGTCCATCACCTTTTGAGGAAACGGCTTAAGGTTGATGCCATTGCTAATCAAGCGAGCCAGTGCGAGCGGATTGCGAGCGTCATACCTTGCTTGCATTTCTGTATGCGCCTCAAGCGACGCCACCTCGATGGCTGCCTGATACAAGCGGGGCAATTTGTCCCATTCTTTCTTCGTCACGTAAAAACTCAACTGTGCGCCGCCTTCCCACCAACCAGGGTAGTGGTAAACCTTTGCCACTTTATAGAAACCCAGCTTTTCGTCATCATAGGGACCAACCCATTCGGCCGCATCTATCGTACCTTTTTCTAACGCAGGATAAATGTCAGCACTGACGATTTGCTGCGGTACGGTACCCAATTTGGTCAGTACCTTTCCTGCAAATCCCCCAACGCGGAATTTCAGTCCTTTAAGGTCCCGTGGTTCCTTGATCTCTTTACGAAACCAGCCACCCATTTGCGTTCCCGTATTACCGCCCAAAAAATTTACGACATTGTATTCAGCAAAAAAATCACGCATCAGCTTCATACCATTGCCCTGCAACATCCACGCTGTTTGCTGACGTGAAGTCAGTCCAAAAGGTACAGCCGTATCAAATGCAAACGTCGGGTCTTTGCCGAAGTAATAATACGATGCGGTATGCCCCATTTCTATGGTGCCGCTTTGCACGGCATCTAAGACTTGATTAAACGGGACGATCTCATTTGCCGCGAAGACCCGAATAGTGAAATTGCCGTCGGTGAGTTCTTTTACACGATTGCAAAACGTTTCAGCAGCACCATAAATCGTGTCAAGATTTTTACCGAAACTTGAGGCCATACGCCAATTCAATGTCGGCAGTTTTGCCGCCGCATTATTGGATGCGGATGCTGTGATACTTTGCGCACCAACGATGACACCCAAACCAGCATTTAGACCCGATTTTTTTAAAAATGAACGACGCGTCATTTTGTCTCCTCCTTATAATTTTTTAGGTGTAGCGATGTGATACTAGCTTCCCGCTACGGTCATGCTTTCTAACAATATTGACCCCGTTTGTTTGCTACCACGCAAAAGTACGTCCGCACCAATCGCCACTATTTGGCTCAGCATTTCTCGCATATTTCCAGCGATGGTAATTTCTTCAACAGGATACTGAATCACACCATTCTCAACCCAATACCCTGACGCACCGCGCGAATAATCACCCGTCACATAATTCACGCCCTGCCCCATCAATTCAGTCACCAGTAATCCTGTTCCCATTTTCTTCAACATTGCCGCAAAATTATCACCACGTTTGGTCAGATCTGATGTCATGGAAAGATGATGCGAACCGCCAGCATTGCCTGTGGTCTTCATGCCTAATTTGCGAGCCGAATAGCATGAGAGGAAATAGCCCTGTACCACGCCATTCTTCACCACGTCACGTTGATGCGTTTTGACACCTTCGTCGTCGAAAGGTGCAGCACCTATCGCGCCCATTTGATGCGGGTTTTCTACAATTTGGACATGCTTTGGCAGCACTTGTTGACCCAGACTATCTAACAAAAAGCTCGATTTTCGGTACAAGGCGCCACCCGA
>CAYPNW010000173.1:0-2913 GCA_964411965.1 uncultured Burkholderiaceae bacterium | reverse complement strand
GCTTGCTCTGCGGTGATGTCCCAAGGGTAAAAAAGTTTAAAGTCACGCGGATTCATCTCTAAAAGTTCGGCTTCGGGCAAGCCTGCACAATCATCTTCGGCGGTAAATCGCGCGATGTTGTAAGCCGCGTCAACCGTATCACTAAGCGATTTTTGCGAAAAATCTGAGGTGCTGGCATTGCCGCGTTTTTGGCCGATATACACCGTGACACCGATTCCTTTATCGCGATTTTGTTCGATGGTTTCGACCTTGCCTTTTCGTACACTTATCGCCAATCCTCCGCCTTCGCTGATTTCCACTGCCGCATCAGAGGCACCTTTTTCGCGTGCAAAGCGCAGCATATCTTGTGCTAATTGTTTAAATTGATCGTGGGTATGGGTAAAAACGGGTTTGCTCATAGGAGAAGTCAGAAAAATAAAGGATAAAGAGGTATCATAGCAGCCGTTGCTATCGTTTATGTAAAAGAAAAGGCGAGTCCATTATGCCCAATGCCAATCGTGGCTCGGTCGGCTTCAAATCAAATGAATTTGAGCAAGAATACGAGCGCCCTTCCAAGTCCCAATTAAAACGCGAGATGACTGGCTTACAAAAGCTCGGCCAAGAGCTGGTTGATCAGCCTCGTGATCGCGTTAAACGTGTGCCTATGCCTGAAGATGTGCGCGACGCGATTCTTGAATGCCAAACCATTAAAGACCATGAAGGTCGCCGTCGACAAATCCAATTTGTGGGCAAAAAAATGCGCACCTTGGATGAAGCGGAAGTCGCGCTGATTCAAAAAACCATCGATAGCTGGAAAGGCGCATCAAAATCTGAAACGGCAGCTATGCACGCGTTAGAACGCCAGCGCGAAAAGCTACTCGCCAACGATGCGGCATTAACCGAACTGATGGCACAAAACCCAGAACTTGACGTGCAACACGTACGTGCTTTGATCCGTAACGCCCGCAAAGAACAAGCGGAAAACAAGCCACCAAAAGCGTATCGTGAAATTTTCCAAATCCTAAAGCAAATTCAAATCAAAGAGAACGCAGCGAAAGGGATAGTCGACGACGATCTTGATGGTACACAAGAAGACGATGAGCACGAGGACTGAGGCAACGGGTCTAGCCGAGGACGCAGAGAGTGCCGAGCGCAAGTTAAGAATTGGGCTGGTATCGATTTCTGATCGCGCTTCGGCAGGTGTTTACCAAGACCAAGGTCTACCCGCATTAAGAGACTGGTTGACTGCCGCGCTAACGAGTAAGTGGGAAATTGAGACACGATTGATTCCCGATGAACGCAGTGCAATTGAAGCGGCATTAATCAGCTTGGTTGACGATGCCAAGTGTGATTTGGTAGTCACCACGGGCGGCACAGGCCCCGCTAGACGCGACGTGACACCAGAAGCAACCCTCGCCGTTGGTACCAAAGAAATGCCCGGTTTCGGCGAGCAAATGCGCCAAATTAGTTTGCAATTTGTACCCACCGCGATACTTTCACGCCAAGTTGCTGTCATTCGTGAAACCGCCCAGCACGCCGCCTTGATTTTAAATTTGCCAGGCCAGCCAAAAGCCATCAAAGAAACTTTAGAGGGATTAAAGGACGCTGATGGCAAGCAAATCGTGCAGGGCATTTTTGCTGCGGTGCCTTACTGCATCGATTTAATTGGTGGCCCCTATATCGAAACGTCGGACATTGTCTGCAAAGCGTTTCGACCAAAATCAGCAATCCGCGCAAAATAAATCTTTCCACCATTTTTTACTCTACGCCATGATAGAACCTGTCCTTGATACCGTCGAATTAGAAAGCACACCCAACCCGAGCTTCGCGATTATTTGGATGCACGGCCTCGGTGCCGACGCCAATGATTTTGTGCCCATCGTCAAAGAATTGGATTTGCGCGGTTGCCCTGGTATACGTTTTGTGTTCCCCAATGCCCCGACAATGCCCGTGACCATCAACGGCGGTTACGTCATGCGGGCTTGGTACGATATTTTGGGCACCGACATTGCCAAACGGGAAGACGAGACTGGTTTGCGCGAATCGCAAGAGTTGATCAACCAGTTGATAGCGCGCGAAGTGGCACGTGGTATTCCAACCGAGCGAATATTGTTAGCCGGATTTTCGCAAGGCTGCGCGATGACATTGCAAACTGGCTTACGCTACCCTAAAAAATTAGCTGGATTACTTTGCTTGTCGGGCTATGTCCCATTAAGCGACAAGCTTGCTGCCGAGCGGCAGGCTGCCAACCAAGCGACTCCTATTTTTCTGGTGCATGGTCGCGCCGACCCTGTTATTCCCATCCAACGCGCAGAACAGTCTCGCGACTTGCTGAAATCCTTGGCCTACCAAGTGGAATGGCACGAGTACATGATGCAACACTCGGTCTGCGAAGAAGAGATCACAGACATTAGCGTGTGGTTGAAGAAAGTCTTATTAGCCGCAAATTGATCAAGCACGGGCGCTGTCGTCGGTATTCATGGTTAAGCAAGTAGAGAAACTTGCCAATCACAAACTGCCACACTCAGCCAAATGGGCGAGCTCTCTTCCCATTGCTAACTTGAACCACGAAAAAAAATCGACAAATGCTTCGACGCAGATATGACATTCGCTGGGTGCGAATTCGAGTAATTTCATATACTGCCTAATTTTTATAAAAATTATTGCCATTTCCGCTTGTAAATAAAGCGAATACAAATAATACCTATATAGGTATATGAAAACTTCGCCGTATGAACTTAAATCTGAGTAGCAGCGAAGGGTTCGCAAGGTCGCCAGGAGTCCTTATATCTTTTTTGCGTATTCACATTCAAAACAAATTCTTTTGCTAATTCACAAATATGTTTTAAGCTCCACCTCATGGCAGACGTCGTCGTGCCGCAGTAATCTGGCGACTTTTAGAATTCGTTTGAAAGGAACATCATGGCGCTGTTT
>CAYPNW010000172.1:3576-5531 GCA_964411965.1 uncultured Burkholderiaceae bacterium | reverse complement strand
TTGGCCGCAATCCAAAAATTGCGTCAAAAACGGTAAAGTAGAAGTAGAGCAATAACAAGAAAGGCGGCGTGAGTCGCCTTTTTTTATACGCTGTAGAAAATTGCTTTGAGGCGCAAGAAAACACTCATAGTGCAAAACGATGATAAACCCTGAACTCGATGGATGCCATTATTGAGGAAGCAGGTCTCTTAAAATCAATTTGTGCGTCAAACAGTGCTTTATGTGAACGACTTAAGAGTAAGGTTTAATCATGCCAAATAGCGCAATCCAGCAATGCCTCTTAGACGCAAAAACCATTGCCGTTGTCGGTTTATCGAGTAAGCCGCACCGGGCAAGCCACGAAGTTGCCGCCTATTTACAAAAAGCAGGTTATAAAATAATTCCCGTAAATCCCAAGGAGCTTGGTAACACCATTCTTGGAGAATATTGTTTTGGTAGTCTCACTGAGGCGAGAGCAGGTACCAGTTTGTCAATCGATATCGTCAACTGCTTCAGAAACTCTGACGACATACCACCGATTGTGGACGAAGCGATTCGGATCGGCGCGCATTGTGTTTGGATGCAAATGGGTATTCATCACGAAGCGTCAGCGCAAAAAGCGAGAAATGCAGGATTATTCGTTGTAAGCAACAAATGTACTAAAGTGGAGCACGCGCGGCTGCCTCGTCATCGCGTTACACCAAGCGAATCAGCATAAGTATCAGCATAAGAATCAGCTCGTTTCACCCGCAGTGCCAACCGGAGATCGACATGCCCGTCAGTGATTTGTATCGCGCCCCCCCCAATCTTGATTTAAAAAAAGTGAAGACGGACAATCGCGTTGAAGGTAGCGATACAAATAATAAGGACGCCGATAAAGCGCTCTTACAAATTCTGACGGAAAGAATCGCCGATTATCAAAACGTTCTTTACGCGGGCAAGCAGCATAAGCTCCTGATTGTTCTGCAGGGGATGGATACATCGGGCAAAGATGGCACAATACGTGGCGTTTTCGGAGCCATCAATCCCTTGGGTACACGCACGGTCGCCTTTAAAGCGCCGAATAACCATGAAAAAGAACATGATTATCTCTGGCGCATTCACCGTGAAGTACCCGGCAATGGCGAGATCGTTTTGTTTAATCGTAGCCATTACGAAGACGTGCTGGTGACGCGCGTACATGATTGGATAGATCAAAAAGAGTGTGAAAGACGATACAAACAAATAGAAAATTTCGAACGCTTGCTGGCGGAAACTGGCACAGTAATTCTGAAATTCTTATTACATATTTCTAAGGAAGAACAAAAAAAGCGCTTAGAAGAACGCACGCAAGACCCGAAGAAACAATGGAAATATGATCCGCAGGATTTAATTGAAAGAGCTCACTGGCAGCGCTACCAAGAGCTTTACGCAGCGGCCATAAACGAAACGAATGCAGACTATGCGCCGTGGTATATCATCCCCGCTGACTCGAAGACCAAGCGCAATTTAGCTATTGCGCAAATTGTTGTGGAAAAACTAGAAAGCCTAAAGCTCAGCTATCCACCACCAAATCCGGCATTAAGTAAGATTAAAATTGAGTGACCAATAACAATAGACTAGTCTATGGCGCTTACTATAAAAAGAAGTTATGCACATTATTTCGAAAGTGCTACATGGAGATTCATCGAGATGGAATTAATAAAATACAACAAAATCAGTAACTTACCATCGATAATTAAAGAAAAAACTCTTTAATTTCCATTCTCGCAAGAAATGTCCTTAGACTATCCACAAAGTTATCCACAGCAAAAATAGAACTCTAGTCAGGAAAAATTTGTAAATACAGCCAGTAAAAAATTACTTCCCAACTCGTAAGCTGCAAGCATTTCAAGAAAAATTTACATCACTAAGACCATAAAATCGCCATGACCAACCAGTTCGCGCCATTAAAAAACGATACATTTCTACGCGCCTTGATGCGCCAAGCTACCGAC
>CAYPNW010000172.1:0-3476 GCA_964411965.1 uncultured Burkholderiaceae bacterium | reverse complement strand
CGCGCCATTAAAAAACGATACATTTCTACGCGCCTTGATGCGCCAAGCTACCGACTACACGCCCGTTTGGTTGATGCGTCAGGCCGGGCGTTATCTTCCAGAATATCGCGCAACCCGCAAAGGCGCGGGTTCGTTTATGAGCTTGGCAAAAAACCCCGATTTCGCAACCGAGGTGACAATCCAACCGCTAGACCGGTTCGCACTGGACGCCGCCATCTTGTTTTCTGATATCTTGACAGTCCCAGACGCTATGGGGCTGGGCTTGTATTTTGAAGAGGGAGAAGGTCCCAAATTTGAACGCCCATTGACGGAAGAAAAATCTGTGATGGCGCTTAAACAACCAGAACCAGGCAGCCTTCAATATGTGTTTGATGCGGTTACCCAAATACGCATGACCTTGAATGGTCGGGTGCCGTTGATAGGTTTTGCTGGCAGCCCGTGGACTTTAGCGTGCTATATGGTAGAGGGGCAAGGTTCACGCGAGTTTCACACCGTAAAAAAAATGATGTACCAACGTCCCGATTTGATTGATCACATTTTGGAAACGAATGCTCTTTCCGTTGCTGCCTATCTCAACGCACAAATTGACGCGGGAGCACAGGCCGTCATGATTTTTGATAGTTGGGGCGGTGCTTTAGCGGACGGCGCCTATCAACAATTTTCCCTTAAATATATGCAGCAAGTCGTGAGTTTGCTCCAACGAGAGAAAAACGGCAGCCGAGTGCCTGTGATCGTATTCACCAAAGGTGGCGGCTTGTGGTTAGACGAACTCTCTGATATTGGTGCAGACGCACTTGGCCTCGATTGGACAGTGAATCTCGGCCGTGCTCGCAAATTAGTTGGAGACAAAGTGGCATTACAAGGCAACTTAGATCCCGCGGTGCTGTTTGCCGACCCTGCCGAGATTCGAAAAGAAGTCGAGCTTGCCCTACATAGTTATGGGCGACCTACCCTCAATCACGGACACGTATTTAACTTGGGGCATGGAATTTCACAATTTACACAGCCAGACGCGGTTGCAGCAATGGTCGACGCTGTGCATGAAATTAGCCAAACCATGCGAGCCTAAGAACATGAGATAACCTGACTCCTGCTAGTCATTTTTATCAAATAAACCAGTGTCGTGAAAAAACGAAAAAATGCCTTTGAAACTAAAAAAATACTTGATTCATTGCAGCATTTATGCGGGTTATGCACAAAAAAGGGGAATGCAAAAAAAATTTAATAAATTTTTTTTGCGTCAAATAAATATTTTTAAGTACTTGATTTTAAAGCCTTTTAAATTTGCAAGCAGAATAGGCAGTTTGTTGAAACCCGCATAAAATCAAGCCTTTCCAGCTGTCAAGCGGCACTTCTCCACAAAGTTATCCACAGAAAGTGTGGATAGCACAAAAAGTCCTTATGAAACCTCAAGTTAGCCCAATATCTCAAGCATTACATTAAGTAAGTGACGACTCTTTATTTACAAATCGCACTTGACACCCCGCTAGATCGGCTCTTCGATTATCGGTGGCGAGACGCAATTAATTCGATTGATTCAGACGCTTCAGATCACCTAGATAAGGCCGCTGCCAAGACCACCAGTCCACAAGTCGGGCAGTTGGTCACGGTGCCTTTTGGCAAACGCACCGTCATGGGTTTGATCGTCGGCATCAGCAAAAAAACTGAGGTACCAGAAGAAAAATTAAAAGATGTCATCGACATTAACTACCAAGTACAAGCATTAGGGTCCGAGTGGATCAACTTATGTCGTTTTGCCGCAGATTATTATCAGCGTCCGTTGGGTGAAGTCAGTCTTCCCGCGCTACCAAGGCAATTAAAGGTCGGCAAACCGACGTCAATTGCCCGTTACCTAAAAAAACTTTCCGTCTCGCAACCGAGCAAGCATACTGCTGACCAAATCGCTCCTGCCTTGAATCCGGAACAGCAAACCGCCGTCGATCGCATCGCATCAGGCACAGGTTTCGTCCCGTTTCTACTTTACGGTGTAACGGGAAGCGGGAAAACCGAAGTCTACCTCCAAGCGGCAGCACGCATTTTGGCGAAGTCCGAAGAAGCCCAAGTTCTGATCCTCGTGCCAGAGATTAACTTAACGCCGCAACTCGAAAACAATATCCGCTTACGCTTCGCCGATGAGCACATCGCTACACAGCACAGTGGTTTAGCCGAAGGTGAGCGCCTACTTCACTGGCTCGCTGCGCATCATTGCAAAGCGCGAATCGTGCTCGGCACTCGTCTCGCCATTCTCGCTTCGATGCCAAACTTGCAGCTCATTATTGTTGACGAGGAGCATGACCCCTCCTACAAGCAACAGGAAGGCTTACGTTATTCAGCACGCGATTTGGCGGTCTGGCGTGCGCATCAATTAGGGATTCCAGTGGTGCTAGGGTCAGCCACGCCGTCCTTAGAAAGTTGGCAGCAGGCCCACACCCATCGCTATCAAAAACTCGTACTGCGCGAACGTGCAGTAAAGAACGCAGTATTGCCGGTGGTCAAGCTGGTCAACCTCGAGCATGAAAAACCCACCGAAGGTTTGACACCTCGGCTGATTGGCGCCATCAAGCAACGATTGGAAAAATCGGAGCAATCGCTGTTATTTTTAAATCGACGTGGTTATGCTCCCGTGATCGCGTGCGACGCCTGCGGTTGGATCAGTAACTGCACCCGATGCACAGCCCACCTCGTCTTGCACAAACTAGATAAGCGTTTGCGTTGTCATCATTGCGGGCTAGAACAAACCATCCCGAAACGCTGTCCAACGTGTGGAAACATTGACTTACAACCACTTGGAAGAGGCACGCAGCGTTTGGAAGAAAGCTTGCAACAACTGTTTCCCCAAGCGCGAGTATTTCGTATCGACGCAGACTCAACCCGCTTAAAGGGCAGTGCAGAAGCCGCATTCGAACGGGTACACAATGGCGAAGTTGATATTTTGATCGGCACCCAAATGGTCGCAAAAGGCCATGACTTTCAAAATCTCAGCTTAGTCGCCGCGCTCAACCCCGACAGTGCGCTGTTCTCACAGGACTTCCGCGCCAGCGAGCGTCTGTTTGCTCAACTCATGCAAGTCGCTGGGCGTGCCGGACGCACCGCGCAAAAGGCGGACGGCAACATGAGCGAAGTATTGATTCAAACACGGTATCCAGATCACCCGCTATATCACGCGCTCATGGCGCATGACTACGAACGATTCGCAGCCGACGTGTTGGACGAACGCAAACAAGCCCACATGCCCCCGTTCATTTATCAAGCCCTATTGCGGGCCGAAGCCGCAGAACTAAAAACCGCACTGGACTTCCTGCACCAAGCGGCAACTTGCCTTCAACAAGAAGGCATCATCATCAACGACCCCATCCCCATGACCATGACCCGCGTCGCCAACCGCGACCGCGCACAATTACTCGTCGAATCAAGCTCCCGTCCCGCGCTGCAAGCGTTCTTGAAAACTTGGATAAGCGAGTTACGCGCGATGAAGA
>CAYPNW010000171.1:0-5565 GCA_964411965.1 uncultured Burkholderiaceae bacterium | reverse complement strand
TGACTTGTAATCATCAGGTAGCCAGTTCGATTCCGGCAGCCGGCACCAATTAAAAACCCATCGTTGTAGCTAACGATGGGTTTTTTCTTTTTGGGACACTTTTCTCCTAGTTCTTAATTCCATCTCCAAATCAATTGTGTCTAGGCGACGGGCCGCAGACAGTGCAGTAGCACGGCAAGGCGAAGGCAACAACGACACGATTGATTTGGAAATGGAATAGTCAAGGCTGAAGCTTTTCAAAGATCTACAAAGCAATAAGCAAGCGGGCGGCAGGGCAATCAATTTTTCTCTTTTGCAGCGCTATTATTTTTGGTTTTTTTCTCCGGAGCGCTTTTCTTTGCCGGTACTTGTGGTGCCGGTGGATAGAGCGTGGCAATAAAACGGCTAGAGAGATCAGCTTGATTTTCAAAGCGATCGAACGACGAGGTCATGACTTTCTCCAGCATGGAGAGTCGGTCGCTCACTGGTGGATGCGTCTCAAACATCAGTGACAGATTTTCGTCCTTCGCATTCATCGCCTGTATTGCTTGCAGCACAGTTGGAAGACCAAACGGCTCATATCCCGCCCGCGCCGCGATCACCACCGCGAGTCGGTCAGCTTCAAACTCGTCGCCTTTGTCCAAGCCACGCGTATAGAGCTCGGTGCCTGCTGATGCTAGTTTCAGGAAAGCTGGATTGCCACCTTTCGCGTCGATTCCTATGCTTACTAGGTCCTTTGCAAGATTCATCCCTCCAGCCTTTTTTGTCGCATTTAAGTGGTGCTTCCTCAGCACATGCACAATTTCATGTGCCAGCACGCCAGCGAGCTCGGCTTCATTTCGCATGTGGGATAAAAGCCCCTTCGTAATTACAATAAACCCGCCAGGTGCCGCGAATGCGTTGACCTCATCCGAATCCAACACGGCAAATGCCCACGGGAGATCTGGTCGCTCCGTTTGCAAGGCCAACCAGCGCCCAACCCGATTCACGTATTCTTGCGTTTTTTGGTCGTTTACCAAAGGCGCAAGCCCTAGCAAATTACTAGCAATTTCTTGCCCGATCAAAATTTCGTTCTGCTCACTGATTTCTGCCGTCGCATCTTTCGCGTCTTGCGCGGTCTTGAATACCTTGTTGAGGTCTAAGTTGCGGAAATTAATTTGTGCGTAGGCGATATCGCAGGTTGTCAAAAGAAACGAGGTAATCCCGAGTAGGGCGAGCGAATGAAAAGGTTTCATCATTTCCTCTTGGAAGATTCAATGTAGGCGACTTGCTGCGTTTGCAGATTGCCTGCCGCAGCGAACTTTTCTGCTTCTTGTTTTGATGCCGCGTAAGCCTGCATAGTTTTGAGTGCCTGGGCGTTCGGACTAGGGTTGGTAAACTTGCTCTTGTCAAAGCCGCGCGCACTAGTCGTCACGACACTTCCACTGCTACCTGTCGTCGCAAGGTTATACAGTGACTTCAAACCACTACCGCTGTCTGATTTTCCGCTTTGCGGCGTGCCACCAAATCTGAGGCTGAGTAGCTTGACCCAACCGCTGTCATTGCCAGCCTTCACTTCCACCCAGCTCGCTTTTCGCGATATCACCTCGACTTTGCTACTTTCTGAGAGGGTGGTTACGGTTGACGCATCGCTAAACGGCTGACTTTTTAGGTCGGTGGACCGGACTAGCTGCGCGGTCTCTTCGGCATGGGTTATACAACAAAAAAATACCAACATAAACACTACAATCGATTTCATTTGGTCACTCCCTGAACAGGTGCAAATAATTCTTCTTCTTGCTCGCGTCCTTTAATCTTATATGAGCCCATGAGTTGAAAGTCAAGTTCACGCCGACATAAGGCAGCCGTTTCTTTTGATACCAAAATACGCGAAACACCTTTGGTAAGGCCTTCAATTCGGCTCGCCAAATTGACCGTGTCACCAATCGCTGTGTATTCGCGTTTCTTCTCCGAGCCGATTAACCCCACGACCGCGGGACCTGAGTGGATGCCAATCCCCACATCAAAATCAATGTCACCCAAAGAAATTTCTTGTTTGAATTTCTCCAAGGCTTGCGTCATTTCAAGCGCCGCGTTAACGGCGTTGATTGCATGATTCGGATCGTCGAGCGGTGCGCCCCAAAACGCCATGATGCAGTCACCAATAAACTTATCTAATGATCCGCCATGTCGCAAAATCACTTCCACTTGCAAAGAAAAATAGCGGTTTAGGAGTGTCACAATTTCTTGTGGTTGGCGCTTTTCCGATAAAGTCGTAAAGCCGCGTATATCTGAAAACAAAACGGTAATTTCGCGGCTTTCACCAGCCCGGCTGACCCCTCCGCTGGCAATCAACTCCTTCACCACCAACGGATTCACCATCCCGCTAAAGAGTTGTATGGTCTCTTTATTAGATTTTCTTTCACGTAAGTATTCGCGCAATGCCAAGGAAAAATAAAAAGTCCACGCAAGCATCATCGGTGTAAACAAATACAACAGCAACAAACGGGATAAGGCGGCGTCACTTGCAATCAGCCCAGAGATACTCACAACGAGCAAGCCCGCGCCTATCCAAAGTGCTTGTTTCCTGAGCCAAAAACAGAAACTCAAAACCAGTAATAACACCGTGCCAAACGCGGCAGGCACCCAATTCGGCGCAATTCGTGTGATGCGTTGATTTTTAAGATTGTCGATTGCCGTGCCCAGGATATCTAAGCCACCATACAAGCTATCAATGGGTGTCACACGGATGTCGTGTAAGGATGACGCATCTGTGCCGATGATGACGATCTTGTCTTTGAATTCATCTCTGGGACGCAGTGGCGTTTGACGATTAAAATCATCATACAGATCAGCGTAGGAAATGCGCTTAAATGGCTTTAATCCACCACGCCAATTCAACATTAAGTCCGCCTGTTGCGGTACAGGGTAGCCAAGATCCATCGCCAGCCGCGCTGGCAGAGAGGGCACTAACCATCCATTGACGTTGGTAAACAGGTGGTATTGGCGTCCCACACCATCACTATCGTTGAGGAAGTTAACTGTGCCTACGCGCCAATGTTCTGGTTTGATCGCTAATGGTGGTTGGAGCGCAATATGTGCGTTGGCGTCTGCCGCATCGCTACGAATAATACCGATCTTGTCAGCAATGTCGGCGATCTTCGGCCCCGCCGCATCCTGTATTTCGGGAAGGCGAATCAGGGGAAAATAGACATGCTTTTTGTCCACTAGAGCAGCGTTAAACAAGGCGTCGCTTTCGGGGCGATACAAGTCGCTTTCAACAAAGTTCAAATCAAAAACGATCGCCTTTGGATTTTGCTTTGAAATGCCGATAATCAGATCGCCATGCACAGCACGCGGCCACGGCCAACTACCAACTTCCCCCTCCATACGAGCCAAACTCGCGTCATCAATATTGACAATAAGGATTTCGGGATCGGCGCTAAGTTGGCGCGAAAGCTGCCTGACGAAAAAATCAGAAACGCGATTCTCAATGGGCTCTAAGGCATGCCACCAGGTGGTTTCCAACGCGCCGACTAAGATGAAAAGCGCTGTCCAAAGAAACAAGCCGCGACTTGAATTTTTCATCCAATGCTTTCTTTGGCGTAGTCATTAAATCCGGGAATTGCTGCGTGATTCACTTCATCAATTTGTGCCGGGTCCATGAATTGCTGTGCATACTCGAGATACACTTTTTCGCGCACAAAGACATGAAATAAATCGGGATCGATATGCCCTTCTTGGCTAAATTTCCCCAATATTTCTAAAGATTCCGTCAGCGTTTTCCCTACCTTGTACGGTCTATCTTTTGCGGACAGCGCTTCGAAAATATCTGCGATTGCCATCATACGCGCGGGTAGCGACATTTGATCGCCGCGTAAGCCACGTGGGTAACCTTTACCATCCATTCTTTCGTGATGGCCGCCCGCATATTCAGGAACATTGCGCAGGTGCTTCGGCCAAGGCAACGCCTCCAACATACGAATCGTGACCGCAATATGGTTGTTAATAATGTGGCGCTCCTCGGTCGTGAGCGTGCCCTTTTTGATCGATAAGTTTTTGACTTCATCAGCGGTCAGGAAGTTGCTTTCCGTCCCGCTCGGGTCATGCCAGCGTCGCTGTGCAATTTGTTGCACCCGCAGGGTGTCTGCATCGCTCATGCGCTCGCCACCCACGTTGGCTGCGCGTAAAAACTGGCGCTCGTCGTCCAACATCGTCAGCTCGACTTTCAGTTGTTGGGCTGCCTCCGCCATGTCAACTTGACGTTCCAGTTGTTTGCGTAGACAGCGTATTTCAGCATCGCGTTTCAGCACTTCAAAACGCGTATCAATGAGCTCGATACGGTCGATGATCGTTTGCAACTTCGTGCCTTTTTCAATCACGTGCACTGGCGTGGTAATTTTGCCGCAATCATGCAAAAGCCCCGCCAACCAAAGTTCTTTGCGATCTTTCGGGCTCATCTTGTAGCTCGCGAGCGGGCCAACTAGCGTGCGGTCAGCAGCGTCTGCCAGCAGCATGGTGAGTTCTGGCACGTGATGGCAATGTCGACCTGTATTGGGTGACTTTTCGTCGATGCCGATGTTGATCAAGTTAACCAAAGATTCGAACAGGTTTTCCAATTGCGCGATCAAGGCTTGGTTGCTCAGGGCAATGGCGGCTTGTGCGGCCAAGGCCTCGATGAATACTTGGTCAGTTGTGTTAAAGGGAATGATGTTCTGCGTGCCAGGTGCTTGCGCATTCACCAACTGCAGTACACCGACCAGTTCCCCTTCGTGGTTACTCATGGGAACGGTCAGCAAAGATTGGCAGCGGTAATGGTTGACCAAATCGAACTGCCGCATGCCAGAAAAATTGTAACCAGTCGCTTGGTAGACATCTTCAATGTTCACCGAATGCCGGCAATTTGCCGCGCACGCCGCCACAGCGCTGAGATTTTGCTCGCCGTTCGCGTCGTATAAGGGAATCGGCGGTATTTGTATCGCACCACCATGTTCGCCACCTAACTGCATGTGCAAACTATCGTTGATGGTGATGTGATATTCCAGCGCTTGTCGATCAGGGCTAATGCGATACAAGGTGCCGCCATCCGCATGGGCGATTCGTTTTGCCGTACGTAAAATGCGCTCAAGAAAATGGGGCGCTTCGTGCGCATTGCCCAGCGCGATGCTCAGCTCTGTGAGTTGCTCCAGACGAGAGGATACTTCCTGCGGTGTGAGTGTCGTCATCTTGGTTCTCGGGCTAGTTCAACCTAGAAACGGCAGTTGACCGCTTCAAAGTTCAATTTAGTTCCTGTTCTACATTCGGATTAACTGTTAATAATGCTCACCGCTTTGGTGAGAACGCTACAGGCCCGATTGCACATTTTTCTGGCTCTCTGGACTACGTTGCTCGTCCTCGCAACATGAAGGTTGCTTCGTCCTCACGCCTTGCCAGAAAGCCATAAAAACGCACACTCGAACCTGTCCAACTGCCGTTTCTAGGTTCAACGATGCAAACGAAAAGAGTGACCGAGCAGCGTTTTGCTTTGCGATAGGGCGCGCAAACAGCTACAAGATCATTGTAATCGTGTTCGACGGCACTGAATAGTGAGCAATACTGCCAAGCAGT
>CAYPNW010000170.1:0-5572 GCA_964411965.1 uncultured Burkholderiaceae bacterium | reverse complement strand
TTTTCCTTGGTGGTGAAGAAACCTGTGCATTCCAGCACCACATCAACGTTCAATTCGCCCCAAGGAATATTGGCAGGATTGCGCTCAGCAAATACTTTGATCTTGTCACCGTTGACGATCATGCTATCGCCTTCAACTGTCACGGTACCAGGGAACTTGCCATGCGCCGTGTCGTAGCGTGTGAGGTGGGCATTCGATTCAGCATTCCCCAAATCGTTGATTGCGACGATCTGAATTTCATTCTTAAACTTGCCACCTTCATAGTGGGCACGCAGGATGTTACGACCAATACGGCCATAGCCGTTAATAGCGACACGAATCGTCATGTTTACTCTCCAAAGGACAAAAAAACCAACAAAAACTGAAACGGCAAAAAACCAAAATCAATGCACGGCATGCGATTGCGAATGAGCATCAACCGAGGCGAGTAAGACTGACAAATCTTTCCAGCCATAACCTACTTCCATCAGATCAAGATGGTCCCAATTAAATGCTTGCTCAGTCAACTTCACGCCACTCAGCCTCTCATAGAAATGCCGAGCGCTGTAATTTTCCGCCAACACCCAGACTAATAAATCTGTTGCGCCTAAGGCCTGCAGCGTGCGCACTAGCTTTTGCACCATGCGTCGCCCGATACCACAACGCTGCCATGCTGGCAGTAGATACACGGCAGTTAATTCGGCACGCATGCCAAATTTAGGCGCTGCCAGCATAGCACCAGACACAAAGCCAATGACGCGCCCTTCACTTTCCGCCACAAACACGCAAACTTTGGCAGTCTGTTTTAGGTCAGCGTTGGCGTCCTGATCAGCTAAAGCCATCAAAATCGTTTGCCATTGTTCTGCGCTATCCGCCACCCGCATATTATCCAAATATGCGTCGGGAATCATACCTCGGTAGGTCGTGCGCCACGCTTCGACTCGCACTTCAGCAATAGCCTGCGCGTCAGCCGCTGTGGCGCGACGTAAATGGATTTCCTTAATTTGACTCATGCGTGTGGTGCTCTCAGCAAAAATATCATGCCAAGCACGCTTTCACTTTGGCGACCACGTTGTCCACTGTAAAACCAAAATAATTAAACAGGACTGGGGCTGGGGCGGATTCGCCAAAGGTATCAATCCCAACTACCGCACCTTCTAGGCCCACATACTTGTACCAAAAGTCGGTTACACCCGCTTCAATTGCGACGCGTGGTAAGCCTTTACCCAATACGCTCTGTTTGTAGGCCGCATCTTGGCGATCAAAAACATCTGTTGAAGGCATAGAAACCACGCGCGCTGGAATACCTTGCTGCGCCAAGGCCGCCGCGGATTTCACGGCAAGCTCAATTTCGGAACCTGTCGCAATCAACACCACTTTTGCATCAGCCGCATCTTGCAAAACGTAGCCTCCGCGCGCGATATCGGCAATCTGTTGCGCGCTACGTTCTTGGAAAGGCAAATTCTGACGCGAGAAAATCAAGGTTGACGGGCCATCGGCTCGTTTAATGGATTCCGCCCAAGCGACTGTCGATTCAGTCGTGTCGCATGGACGCCAATTATCCAAATTAGGGATCAAACGCAAACTAGAAACATGCTCAACAGATTGGTGCGTTGGGCCGTCTTCACCCAGCCCAATTGAATCATGGGTGAACACAAACAAAGTACGGATCTTCATCAGAGCCGCCATACGAATGGCATTGCGACTGTAATCGGAGAATGTTAAAAAGGTCGCACCAAAAGGCAAATAGCCGCCGTGTAGCGCAATACCGTTCATGATGGCGCTCATACCAAACTCACGCACACCGTAGTTGATATGGTTGCCTGGATGATCGGCTCGCATCGCAATCGACTCTTTCCAGTTCGTTAAATTCGATCCCGTCAAATCAGCAGAACCGCCCAAAAATTCGGGCAATGCAGGCGCTAAGGCTTGAATTGCATTTTGGCTGGCCTTGCGTGTGGCGATTGTTTCTTTTTTCTCGACGCATGTAGCGATCGCTGCTTTGACTGTTGCATCAAAATTGTCAGGCAAAGTCGAGCTCATGCGGCGCTTTAATTCCGCCGCTTTGTCAGGATGTTGCGCAGAAAAGGCTGCAAAATGTGCATTCCATTCCGCTTCAAATTGCGCACCCGTGTTTTTTGCGTCCCAAGCGTTATAGATATCGGCAGGCACTTCGAAAGGAGGATAAGGCCAGTGAATATTGGCGCGAACGGCAGCAACTTCCTTGTCACCCAGTGCAGCACCGTGCACATTGTGCGTGCCTTGCATATTGGGTGAGCCTTTGCCTATGATTGTGCGGCAGCAAATTAAAGTTGGTTTGTCCGACGCTTTTGCTGCGTCGATCGCTGCGTTGACGGCGGCAACATCATGCCCATCCACGGCGCGAATGACGTTCCAGCCATAGGCTTCAAAGCGTTTCGGCGTGTCGTCGGTAAACCAACCTTCCACGTGGCCGTCGATGGAGATACCGTTATCGTCCCAAAATGCCGTCAGTTTATTCAATTTCCACGTGCCAGCAAGTGAACAAGCTTCGTGTGAAATACCTTCCATCAAACAACCATCGCCCATAAACACGTAAGTGCGGTGATCAACAATATTCGCGCAGCCAACGTTAAACTCGGCTGCCAATAACTTTTCTGCTAACGCCATGCCGACTGCGTTCGTAATGCCTTGCCCTAGCGGACCTGTGGTCGTTTCAACGCCGGGCGTGATATGCACTTCAGGATGCCCAGCCGTTTTCGAGTGCAATTGGCGGAAATTGCGAATTTCGTCCATGGACAAATCGTAACCAGACAAATGCAACAACGCGTAATGCAACATAGAGCCGTGGCCATTTGATAGTACGAAACGGTCGCGGTTAATCCAGCCTGGGTTTTGCGGATTGTGTTTGTAATGGTTACCCCATAGAGCCACGGCGATTTCAGCCATTCCCATGGGGGCGCCGGGATGGCCAGAATTAGCTTTTTGAACGGCATCCATCGCCAATGCACGTATCGCATTGGCCATGTTCGAAGTCATCGTTGTTTGGAAAGTGGAAGTCATAAATTCTCAGAGAAGTGTGCGAAAGGTATGAAAAAAGCGGATGCAAAATTGACTACCAAAAGTACGGTGATTGGCTATCGTTTGCTGAACACAATATTTTACCAGAGCGAGAGTGCCCGTCATACAATGTTGTCTTTCCAATATTTTCGCGAGTGTTATGGAAGGCTTACATTTGACGGCGGACTGTTTTGAATGCCGTTGCGACCACACCCTACTTTTAGATGAACATGCACTCAGTGCTTTACTGCACCAAGCCGCACTATATGCAGACTTAAGAGCTGTAGGCGAGCGATTTCACGCGTTCAAGCATGCTGATGGAAGCCCGGCAGGGGTTACCGGCACCGTTCTTTTAGCGGAATCGCACATCGCTGTGCACACATGGCCTGAACGCAGTGCGGTGACCTTAGACGTCTATGTTTGCAACTTCAATCAAGACAATAATACAAAAGCACGCGCACTTGCCAATCACTTGATCAGTACCTTTCAAGCGACACGCGTCGTCCGAAATGAAATCAACCGAGGCGACCCTAGTCAATCAGCCCAGCAATCGCTGCCTGAGCCAGTATTGCAAGTCACAGCGCAGGAACAACTTACCGAATTCAGTAGCACAAGCACGAAGATCGAACAAACAATTGTCGATGTGATGAGCCCGTTTCAACATATCGAAATCGCGGAAACAAGGGATTTAGGGCGGATTATGCGACTCGACGGTGCAACCATGACCTCAGAGAAGGACGAGTTTTTTTATCATGAATGTCTGATTCACCCTGCCACCATCACGCATGCCCATCCACAAAAGGTTTTAATCATTGGCGGTGGCGACGGTGGTGCCTGTGAAGAACTTCTCAAACACAACACTATTGAGCAAGTTACCATTTGTGAAATTGACGAACAGGTCGTCGCAACGGCCAAAAAATTCCTCACGAATATTCATCACGGTGCACTCACTCACCCCAAAGTGAACATTGTGCACGTTGACGGCTTTGCTTACGTGCGCGATAACGATAGCCTTGCCACATTTGATTTAATCTTTCTGGACCTGACCGATCCTATTGCGCCAAATGGATCGGCACTTGCGCAAAGTTGTTTGACTGAAGAATTTTTTCAAGCCTGCAAAAATCGTCTCACTAAGCATGGTCAATTAGTACTGCATTTGGGTAGCCCGTTTTATCACCCACAGCGCTACCAAACGACCTATCGGCAACTTCAAACGCAATTCGATCTTATTAGGCCTTACCATGTGTACATCCCCAGCTATGGTGCGGAATGGGGTATGGCTATTGCTAGCAACAAGACGGCTGACTCTGCAACGGGCGACCCGTTGGCACTCACTGCGTCAACGGTGAAACAAAGAATCGAACACCGTGGTTTGCACCATCTCAAGTATTACAATCATGCCATCCATCAGGCTCTTTTCGCACTGCCTAATTATGTGCACAGCCTGATCGAATTCAATGAAAGGAAAAAGCTGTGAATGCCGAAGTAAAAAAGAAAAATGGCAAACGCAAGTCAAGTCAAGTTTTGCCGCTCGTGTTAGTGGCAAGTGCCAGCGTCGTGGGTTGCGGAAGCAATGACAGCGCGCCCGTTGATTTGGTTACTGATGAATATGAAAACATCGAAGATTGCCAGAAGGACTGGGGTAACGGCACTGAATGCCAACCCAAACTCGCCAACTTTAATCCTGACGCTGCCAGCGCAAGTGCCGCATCAAATACGGCAAGCACACTCAGCAGTAGTAGTAGCGGGCATGGCGGTGGCTCTAGCGGGTTTTACCATCGCGGCTATTATGGACCACATTACGTCTTAGGTGATCGAGCGAATGCACAAAGACGCTTTGGCGTTTCGAGTTCACTAAATTCCTCAACTGATCATGCCGTCGCGCGTTCGTTTAGTCGGAGTAGCGGCGGCAGTGGAAGTAGCGTTGGTCGCGGTGGTTTTGGTAGCAGTGCGCGTGCCAGCTCGGGAGGTGGTTAATGATCCGCGAATCACTCACGCCGCGCAAAAACTGGCAGGAGCAGTTTGAAAGTCTGGGCTTTAGTTACCATTCAATCGATGGCTTGTATTGGGATGAGCGTTATGCCTACCGCTTCACTGCCGAACAAATCGACACCTTGGAGCAGGCGAGCGAAGAATTGCACCAACTCGCCCTGCAAGCAGTTGATCACGTCATCAAAAATGGCATGCAAGAACGATTCGCAATTCCACCCGCGTTTTGGTCACATGTTGAAGAAAGCTGGCGCGATAAGGAATTTTCTTTATACGGCCGTTTCGACCTAAGCTGGAACGGCAGTGGCGCACCAAAAATGCTTGAATACAATGCGGATACGCCGACTGGCTTGGTCGAGTCTAGCGTCGCCCAATGGTATTGGCTGCAAGATGTTTTTCCTGATACAGATCAATTTAACTCGTTGCATGAAAAGCTGATTGCGCAGTGGAAAAAATATCCAGCAAAAGGTTTAATTCACTTCGCTTGCGCTGGCGGAAATGAAGAAGACGAAGGCAATTTATCGTATTTAAGAGATACGGCAATCCAAGCTGGCTTTGCGACTAA
>CAYPNW010000169.1:4370-5639 GCA_964411965.1 uncultured Burkholderiaceae bacterium | reverse complement strand
AAGACCAAAAAGCCCTGTTGATGAAATTCTTGAATTTGCGTTGTGCTGAGCATCGTTTTTTTGATTCGAATCAAGGAAGCTGGAGTGACGAAGATTACCGGAAATTAGCCTTGCCTGTCAGTGCTAGCAGTGGCACCATAACAGCAAACCATCACAGCAAGCCATATCAGTAACCACTAGCAGCGAAAACCATCCACAGGAGAATGCTATGTCAGCCGTCAAGATTTTAGTCGCGCAAGGAGGCGGCCCCACCGCCGTGATTAACCAATCGATGGTCGGCGTAGTGCAAGAAGCACGTCGTTTTGCACAGATTGAACAAGTCATCGGCGCGCGTTTTGGCGTGCGTGGCATTGTGGACGAGAATCTGATTGATCTGAGCCAAGAGTCCAATTTTAATCTGGAACAAGTGGCAAACACGCCCTCCTCTGCTCTTGGCTCCACGCGCGACAAACCGGACGAAAAATATTGCGCCGAAATTTTTAAGGTCTTACGCGCCCACGAAATTGGTCACTTTTTTTATATTGGCGGCAATGATTCGTCAGACACGGTACGCATCGTTAGCCAAGCGGCGCAGCAGGCTGGCTATCCCTTGCGCTGCATTCATATTCCCAAAACCATCGACAATGATTTAGTGGGCAATGACCACACGCCGGGTTTTCCATCCGCCGCAAAATTTGTGGCGCAAGCGTTTGCCGGTGCGAACTTGGATAACGCCTCCCTGCCCGGTGTGTATGTCGGCGTGGTGATGGGGCGGCATGCAGGTTTTCTCACTGCCGCAGCGGCAATGGCCAAAACTTTTCCTGATGACGGCCCGCATTTGATTTATCTGCCGGAACGCACTTTTGATATTGCGCAATTTCTGACCGATGTCAAAACCACTTACGACAAATACGGGCGCTGTGTGATTGCTGTTTCAGAAGGCATACACGACGCGAGCGGCATGGCGATTATTAGCTTGCTGTCGAAAGAAGTGGAAAAAGACGCACATGGCAATGTGCAATTGTCGGGCACAGGTGCTTTGGCTGATTTATTGTGCGAGGAAATCAAGAGCAAGCTAGGCATCAAACGCGTGCGCGGTGATACCTTTGGCTATCTGCAACGCTCTTTCCTTGGTTGCGTGTCTGATGTCGACCAACATGAAGCGCGCGAAGTGGGCGAAAAAGCCGTGCAATTTGCTCTGCGCGGCACACGCAGCGGTTCAGTGGCAATTCGTCGCACGGGTGACTATGCCGTGAACTACGATCTCATCGCCCTCGAAGCCGTGGCAGG
>CAYPNW010000169.1:1642-4270 GCA_964411965.1 uncultured Burkholderiaceae bacterium | reverse complement strand
GATTCACAATCTTTGGATATCGATTTTTGGCTCAAACCTCGTACCTTGGATTTGGTGCGGCCAGCCAGCGGCGAACGACTCCAAGTTTTGTATTGGCGCGATGGTGAAGTGATTGACTCTGCGTATGACAAAGTGTGCCATTTACTGCGTGATGTGAACGGCAAAAAATCGGCGCGCATCGACCCCAAATTGCTGGAAACCTTATGGGCAACGCAAGCGTTTATCGCACGCTTTGGCATGACCAAGCCTTTGGAAATTTTGTCGGGATATCGCACACCTGAATCTAACCAACGTTTGATCGAAGAAGGCGTGCCAGCAGCCAGAAAATCTTTGCATTTAGAAGGCCGCGCAGCCGACATCCGCATCGCGCATTTGCATGAAGAGGTGCTGGGGGAATTGATCCGCAGCTTCCGCCAAGGCGGCGTTGGCTACTATTACCGCGCCACATCGAAGGGCGGTTGGATACACACAGATACAGGCTTGCAGCGCACCTGGAAAGGTTAACGGTTACTACCTAGCGGATTATTTTTTGCGGCGACTGCGATCCGCGGAATCGCGCAAGATCGTGAAGTTCCAATCGTGCTGATTGTTTTTGCCTTCCGTATCGACGGTAATACGGAACATGTCTTCGTCGCCCTTGATGCGCTGACCCTTAGCGCCTAGTTTGATATTGACATCGTTTCGGTCATACACATCCAGTTCTACCTCAGACCCCGCAATACTGTCAGGCGACAAAATTGCCGCGATCGTTTTAGGGGTAAAGTCGACCATGTACACCGGCATTGCAAATGCACCCATGTTGCCTCCTGATGTGGTAACTCGAAACGGTGCAATGATTCTACTCGCGAAATTGGTCGATGTGGCGAAAAATTAGCAGCCCGACAACAGCTTTATCGCCACACCGACTCACCACCGAATCTCGCTCAGTTATGCCGATTTTTTGGCTTTTACCCACGCCCGAATGCGTTGTTCGAGCACATCCAAAGGCAAAGCACCCGCACCTAAAATCTCGTCATGAAAGGCACGAATATCGAATTTTTTGCCCAATTGCTTGGTTGCGTACTCACGTAATTCAATAATTTTCAGTTGGCCGATTTTGTAACCCAAGGCTTGACCCGGCCACACAATATAGCGATCCGTTTCGCTTTGTACTTCGACTTCTTCCGTGCCTGAATGATCATGGAAGAAATCCACTACTTGCTGACGGTTCCATTTTTTATAATGCAAACCCGTATCCACCACTAAGCGTATCGCGCGCAGCATTTCGTCCTGCAAATGGCCGTAATAGCTATACGGGTCTTGGTAGAACCCGAGTTCTTCTCCTAGGCGTTCAGAGTACAAAGCCCAACCTTCTACGTAGGCAGTGTAGCCACCCTGTTGACGAAATGGCGGCAAGCCTTCCAGTTCTTGCGCGATCGAAATTTGCATATGGTGACCTGGCACGCCTTCATGCAAGGTCGTGGTTTCTATTGAGAGCGTTAAGCGGTTTTCAAAATCACCTGTATTCACCATGATGTGACCTGGGCGACTTCCATCAGGTGTGCCTTGGTTGTACGACGCGCCTGCCGCTTCTTTCTCGCGGAATTCCTCAACTTGCATCACGACGACTTTGGCTTTTGGTAGGCGGCCGAATAACTCAGGTAATTTGGCATACATTTGATCCGTGTATTTCACATACAAATCTAAAATTTCTTGGCGTGATTTCGGATGCAAAGCAGGGTTCGTCAAATTGGCCGCGTTAAAACTTTTCAAGTCTTTAAAGCCCAATTTTTTAGCAACCACCAGCATTTGGTCTTCAATGCGTTTCACTTCACGCAAACCCAATTGATGTATCGCTTCCGCGCTCATATTGGTTGTGGTGGAATTTTTTACATGAAATTGGTAACGTGCCGCGCCATCCGGCAAGGACCACAAACCAACCTCTTTACGTCCGTAGGGTTCATAGTCAGTGCGCACAAACTGCGCAAATTTTTTGTAGGTTGGCACAACAGCATTTGTGACCGCGTCATTAATCGCCGCACTTAAACGTTGCTTGTCTGCTTCTGAAAATTCGGCAGGGAACTTCTTTAGTGGTTGCGTGAAGGGCGACGCATCTAGGGCTAAAGCCGCGATGTCATCGCATTGGCGCGCAATTTTGCCCAACAAAAATTGTGGCGGCACCAGCTTATTTTTAACACCGTTGCGCATTTGCGCTGCAACTTGATCGAAGGCGGTAGGCAATTGCTTTAAGCGAGCCACGTAGTCTTCATAGTCTTTTACCGTAACAAACGATAGGCTGGCCACCAACTCAGCGGAATCAAGATGAATGCCAGAGTTTTGCAGCACGGGCATTTGCCATTCTTGAAAACGTTGCGCCTCAACCGAAGTTTTTAAGCGCCGTACCATCAGGTCTTTGTTCAATTGCTCTTGCTCAGGAAAGCCCTTGGTATTGATCGCCTCGAAACGCTTCAGAAATTCTCTTTCCATTTTCAGGTCAGCATCAATCGCCGCTTGCGAGAAGTCGGTGAGTTTGTCGTTGTAGCGTTTGTCGCCTAAGATCGACGCGTATTCGGGGCTGCGCTTGAGGCTGTATTCCCACTGCTCTTTGAGCAACGCGTCCAACGCAGCGCGGCGGCTCGCGATATCCGA
>CAYPNW010000169.1:0-1542 GCA_964411965.1 uncultured Burkholderiaceae bacterium | reverse complement strand
GCACCTGCAGCGCAAGCGAGGCCGCCTAGCAAGCTCAATGAAAAGAAACCTACACGTAGTAATTTTTTTAGCATTTTGTTCTCGATTGTTGTCTCTATTTTGATGACGACTTTTGTATAGAACTTACGCAATACAAACGTTGGCGTTGTTACTTCGCCTTGCCAACGCAATTTTGCGTAAGTTCTAATGTATTTACTATGTTGTCAATTTTCCCCGTTTTTCTGGGAAGGCGTTTTCTTGGGAGCTTAATGATTTTCGATTGACGGATCGCCAGCAGAACCTGCCAATGTGCCACTTTGAGCGATATTTACAGGTTTAGTTCCATGTTAAAAAATCACCAATAGCCGTGGTTTGCCTTAATCCGAACTAACCACGCCACACCACGCAAGAACGCCCCGCCAACATAAGCGATAATGTGAGCGAATTCAACCAAAATCCACAGCATCTCCTTTTATTGTCTTTCTAATTCCAAACGAATATTTTTAATGATGAACCACAGCGAACTCGAAAATATCAACGTCACCTCGTTTGACGCCATGCCCACACCTTTGCAATTGCACGCCCGCTTGCCTTTGTCAGACCATGCGGCGGAGGTTGTAGAGCAAGGTCGCGAGGCCTTGCGGCGTATTTTAGATCGGCAAGATCAGCGTATTTTCGTCGTCGTTGGCCCTTGCTCAATTCATGACCCGGTAGCGGGGCTTGATTATGCGCGCCGCCTAAAAGCCTTACAAGAAGAAGTGAAAGACACCATGTTGTTGGTAATGCGCGTGTATTTTGAAAAACCCCGCACCACCACGGGCTGGAAAGGCTATATCAATGACCCGTTTATGGACGACTCATTTCGGGTCGATCAAGGCATGGAAAAGGCGCGCCAGTTTTTGCTCGACGTAGCAGAATTAGGCCTGCCCGCTGGCACTGAAGCGCTCGACCCGATCTCACCGCAATATTTGGGGGACTTAATCGCCTGGACTGCCATCGGCGCCCGCACGACAGAATCGCAAACGCACAGAGAAATGTCGTCGGGTTTATCCACGCCCGTTGGTTTTAAGAACGGCACAGACGGCGATATTGGCATTGCAATTAACGCCATCCTGTCGGCGTCACACCCGCACTCTTTCTTGGGTATCAACCAAGACGGCAACGTGGCCATCGTACGCACCCGAGGCAACCAGCACGGCCACGTCGTGCTACGCGGCGGCGATGGACGCCCCAACTACGACACCGTCTCGGTAGCCATGGCCGAACAAGCCTTAAGCAAAGCCAAACTCCCCGCCAATATCGTGGTCGACTGCTCGCACGCTAACAGCTATAAAAAGCCTGAATTACAACCCTTAGTCATGGCGGACGTGATCGGCCAAATCGTCAACGGTTGCCAATCATTAGTTGGGCTAATGATCGAGTCGCACATCCACGCCGGCAACCAAAAAATCCCGCAAGATTTAACGGAACTGAAGTACGGTTGTTCGGTGACGGATGCCTGTGTGGATTGGGAAAGTACCGAGACAATGATACGAGATGCGGCTCGGCGTTTGCGTTTGTTTC
>CAYPNW010000168.1:4564-5681 GCA_964411965.1 uncultured Burkholderiaceae bacterium | reverse complement strand
TCCTTGCAATTTTTGCAAATTGTTCTATCTTAAAAAATTAATAAATTAACCATTTAATTTTGCTTCGAAAACAAGTTCTTTGATGCAGATATGAATGCCTTAGTTTGTTGCGCTGAGTCGTGAACAACCCCTAAAAGGAGAACAAAATGCCCGCCACAAAAACAAAAAAATCAAGCAAATTGCCGCAACGCCAACGCAATGTCGTGCCCGATAAACTTGATTTACGCGACCGTATGTATTTGCCGCCCGTCAGTGTTTTTCCTTTGCCTGAACTGGAACCCAAAATCGCCTTACCAGTGTTAGACCAGAAAGACACCAACGCTTGCACAGGCTTCGCTTTGGCCAATGTGGTTTGTCATTTGCAGCGCAGCGCTGGGCGAAAAGCAGCAGAAAGTACCGTCTCGCCTTTCATGTTGTACGCGATGGCGCGTCACTTTGATGAGTTCCCCGGCGAACCAGAACTCGACAATGGCTCCAGCGTGCGCGGTGCGATGAAAGGGTGGTTTAAGTTTGGCGTGTGTAAGTCAAATCTTTGGCCAGATCTCGCGATGCCTGCACCAGCCACCAGCTTGAAAGATGACTGGTGGCTCGATGCGGTTCGCCGACCTTTGGGTGCGTACTACCGTATCGATACACGTTCCATTACAGATATGCACGTCGCGCTGAATGAAGTCGGCGTCATTTACGCCAGCGCCATTTGTCACAGTGGGTGGAACTTAGGTCTTGATGTAAAAAGTAAGGGATGGTGGAGTATTCCACATCATGTCAGCAGCCCTGCAGATGGTGGACATGCGTTTGTCATTGTGGGTTACAACAGCGACGGTTTTATCATCCAGAATTCATGGGGAGAAGCGTGGGGCACAAAAGGGCGCGCCGTTTTGTCGTATGAAGATTGGTTAGAAAACGCGATGGACTGTTGGGTTGCCCAACTTGGTGTTGCTACTGAGCTTAACGAACAAATTGCCCGTGCACCGAGCTTACGTTTGCAAGATGGCAAAGTGCAACTTGCTAATAATGCGACCTTGCGCGCCCGCGAGATTACGCCCTTTATTATCGATATGGAAAACAATGGGCGCCTTAGTAATACAGGTGACTACCATACTAACGACGACGATAT
>CAYPNW010000168.1:0-4464 GCA_964411965.1 uncultured Burkholderiaceae bacterium | reverse complement strand
TGAAGTTGTATCAGGCATGCGCAAAAGCGCCGCTGTTTGCAGATTTAAGCAAGGTGCGCTTGCATTTAATCGGACACTCTGCTGGTTCGATTGTGCACAGCTACATCGTGAAAGAATTGTGCGCGCGCGGATGGAAATTTGAAACCATCAATTTTATGGCCCCGGCAGTACGCATGGATGTTTTTCAAGAATGTGTCATGCCTCATATCAAAAACGGTAATGTGAAGCGACTGAACCAATTTCATCTCGCTGACGATATCGAGCAAAAAGATTCGACCTGCAGCCCTATTCTGGGTTATTCACGTTCGCTTCTTTATCTCGTCTCGCATTCATTTGAATCCGGTAAATTAACGCCGTTATTGGGCATGGAAAAATTTTTCAATGACAATAAAGATTTGAAGCGAGCCTCAGTGAAATCTTGGTCTGCCCCGTGTGCTCAATCAAAAAGTACCACCCACGGTGGTTTCGATGATGACGAAGCGACGATGAAAAGCATCATCGAATTGATATCTGGCCGCGATATTTAAGCGAAAGTTCGCGGTAAATCTACTTTTAAGCATGCAAGCCTCACATTAAGGCGGAAACGGTTTGAAAAACGTTTCCGCACATCACATCTTGTCCTCAGCGCAGATGGTTTCCCTCGGTTTCTGCTCTTTTCACTAGCCGCACGGACTGCGCTCCCGTTTGACTTCTCATCACTAAAAACAGTGTTTGAAGGGCATTGCACGAGGCTTGATAGCTAATTTCTTCCAAAAGAATTTTATTATTTAAAAAATAATCTTGTTTTTTCGATAAATTGTTCTAAAGTGAGTTTGCATATCAAAAAAACATCAAAATCAACACGTTCAGTGCGTATTGAAGCGGGAGAATGAGCGATTTTTTGGGATGCATCTAGCGTAAGTACATTTGCAGAAGTGGGGTCAACCTCTGCGAAATCCCTTTATTATCGCGACCCTTTCTTGGAGAACTACCATGTTAAAACACGACGATCACATTGTAATTTTGGATAAAAAAATTACTGAATTGAGTGACGCTTTGGCGCACTTAGGCAAAGGCACTAGCTTGCGTGAATTATTAAAAATTATTCGCTTCCCAGGCTGGACGACACCGGCTGAATTCGCCTTTGCGACCTTGGCACTTGACTCGATGCGGGCACAAGTCAAAGTACTCGACGTGATGAACGAGCAATTACTGGCTGCAGCAAAACAGGTTGGGCATAAAGCGTGAATGCGTGCTTGAGCTTTTAATCAAAAAATGGGTCTGGGAAAAAGCTAGTAGCGGCGCCAGCCCCCATTTTTGATAAAGCCTGAATTCGCACCAATAATGAAACTGGTTAGCTTTAACGTGGTTTGAAAAAGATCATGAATACATTTAAAAAAATCCTGATTGCAGGTGTGTCGATTGTTTTTATCATCGTGTTTAGCGGGGCAGCAGAAACTAAAAGTGCTGAGTTGGAACCCGCTCACCCTCATAGCAAAGTAAGCGATGACGAGAACGAGGTTGCTGGAATACCAGTGAAAAAACTCGGCGCAGTGTGTCCGCAAGGCATGCGAATTTTTAGTGACGCTTGCACTGTCTTAGGGCCTGCCGATGCAGTCCTGGACGAAGGCATGAGCTGTGTTCAGCACACCTATGATTGGGGGCAATGGCGCCGTTATACATTGCCTTGGAAGTAGCATTTGCTTGCTTTTCTCTTGCTGATTGGAATGCACCATGCATCCAGCGATTTTTGAATGAATTGAATAATTTTGTCGAGGTGGAATATGAAACAGTTGGATCAATTGGAACAGCTTGAAGAATGGGGAAATGTGACCCAATCAAATCGCGCATGGATTATTAAAATAGTGCTGCTGTTAGGTTTGCTCACTGCGATTCTCGCAACCTCAGGATGTGCTGTAAAGCTCATCAGTAGTTACGATGAAACCACAGATATTGCGGTTAGTGCTTTACATAAAAAAACCGAAACGCATTTGCTAAAACTCGAAGCCTTAGATGGACTGCCCGAATGCAAATATGAAAATCATCGCGCATTTTATGAGCAAGCAAAAGTCGAAGTGAGTTCGATTGCAGTTCGCGCTGCGGCAATTCCAAAAAATGAGATCACCACCGAACAAGTAACTTTGCTCGCCAAGAATGTCGATACGCTTGAGAAGCTTCATAAGATCGCTTGTTTGTCGCGCGAGCAAATTATGCCTTTGCGTATTCAGTTTAATTCCAGCTTTACTGGCATCCTCAAATTAGAGTTGGCAAAGCGTCGCGGTGAATAAAATTCGCGATGCGGAAATCTGTGAAGTAGAGAACCTCAGGAGCAAGAGGGAATCATTTTTGTAAAGGAAAAATCATGGGCTTGAATGTTTCGCAATTGGGAAAAGATATCCTGGGCGCATTTAAAGGGGCACTAACAGAGAAGTGGCCTGACATCAAAGATTATGCTGAAGCGGAAGCCAAAAAAATGGCGCAATCCTTGGTCATGATCGAGGCGCTTAAATTATCCGGTAAGATCAACAATGAGCAGGCAAATTTGCATGTGGAGATACAAAAAAATGCCACGCGTATCGTCTTGTTGACGCTGGAAGGTTTGGGTGTGTTGGCTGTAGAAGCGGCAATCAATGCCGCCCTAGGTGTGGTAAAGGACACGGTAAATTCTGCATTAGGGTTTGCCTTGCTTTAGGTTATGTACAACGCCGGGCCCGAGATGATCAGCGCGCGGCAAGCCAGTGTTCAATTAAATTTCTGTCGTTTTCGAAAACTATGACCGCTGGCTACTCAAGCAAACCGCTCGCTCAAAAACTTGGCTTCAAACAAGGCCTTCGTATTTTTCTCATCGATGCGCCAGATAATTATTTATCCTTAGTTGCGCCACTTCCGCCAGACATTGAATTCGTCAAGAAGTTAAGTCCGATCGTCGATTTGGTGCATATCTTTGCAATGGAAAAAAATAGTCTCGACAAGCATCTGCGGGAATTGAGGCTTACCCTATCGCCCGAAGCGACACTTTGGGTGTCATGGCCAAAGAAGTCAGCAAAAATGGCAACCGATATCACCGAAGACACCATACGAGAATTAGCTTTGCCGCTAGGCTTTGTCGATATCAAGGTGTGTGCTGTAAGCGAAGTTTGGTCTGGGCTAAAGTTGGTCGTGCGCAAAGAGTTGCGCTAATTTTTGATTCTCATTGATGTCGTCCTACTGCCTATACTCCCCAATAATTAAGATTGTATCGGCTGGTTCCGCACATTAGTAAAGCGATTCTAAAATATACTCAATTAAGTATTTCCTTGTAGCGCATTTGGATCGCCTTTTTCGCGCGCCTTCGCCTACTTTATGTGTGCTATCCATTCTTTTTCAACGCTGCCCAGTGATAGTTGCATAATTGATAGAATCCAGTTACTTTTGCGGCAGTGATTCGAAAGTTTTTATCGAATTGAATGAAACGTCGTGTGGAAAACGCGAAAAATAAGGCAGGGCTATTTCCACAAACCACACTAACGCATTGCAAGTAAACGACTTGGAGTCAACATGAATACACCGCTTCTCTACCTAACCTATGTCGCCGCTTTTACGGGTTTGCTCTGGTTGCCCTACGTGTTACAAAGAATTCTCTCGTGGGGTCTGATTGATGCAGTCGGTTATCCCAGCAACCCCAAACCACAAGCACCTTGGGCGCAACGCATGATGAAGGCACATGCAAATGCTGTCGAAAATTTGGTGGTGTTTGGCTGTCTGGTGTTAGTGGCGCAATTTAGCGGACTAGCCGCAACCAGCAGCACCATTGCGACTGCTTGTATGATCTATTTTTGGGCAAGAGTAATCCATGGACTTGCTTACACCTTGGGCATCCCTTGGGTGAGAACCTTATCGTTTGCAACAGGGTTTTTCTGTCAAGCGGCGATAGCTTTACAACTCTTAGGACGTTAAAAGTATCTCGTAACCATGCTGGTGACTTCTCTTTACCGTAACGTTTATGTCGTCATCAGCACTTCGGATTAAAAGCTTCCATGAAAACAACTACTTCGCCAACCGATATCGCCGCTTCGTTAACGGAACTGTGGTCGCCGCGCGTTATTGATGAGTTCGATGACACGTATGTCAAAGTCGCAAAAATTCACGGAACGTTCGGTTGGCATCATCATGCCGAAGAAGACGAGTTGTTTTATCTGTTGCGTGGTCAACTGCGCATAGAAATGCACACGGGTGCCGTTGAACTTTCGGCGGGCCAGATGTTTGTAGTGCCGAAAGGCGTGGAACATAATCCGGTCGCTGCCGAAGAGTGTCTGATCATGTTGATCGAGAAAAAAACCACGCTGCACACGGGCAATATCGTGAACGATAAAACGCGCAGTTTGGCGGAACAGTTAAGACCGACGTAGCAAACTTTCGCCAACACAAATGAAGCCTTATTTGGGCGACAAGCGAAGTTTGATTTTACTTTTAAGGATGTAGTATGAATTCACAAGCTCAGCGCCC
>CAYPNW010000167.1:0-5689 GCA_964411965.1 uncultured Burkholderiaceae bacterium | reverse complement strand
AAAAAATGAGACACTGACCAAGCTTCGTTCAACCCAGATTTTCCATTGGGGAAGTGCACCGAATAGAAAATCTGGGCTCAAATACTTTCCTCCGATCATCATGCGCATACTTACACCAAGCGCTATCTGTACTATGATTGTAATTTCAATTTAAGCAGACGAAAGCTCGGTAGTGCAATGGAAATTCTGATCACCAATGACCAGCTTCGCCAATATGAGAGCGAGCTTTCCGGCTTGCGCGAAGGCGACCAAGCGCGCAGTTTGGTGAGGTTGGCTTGGCATTTGCGACAACGGGACACGCGACGCGCACTAAAACTGGCGGAGCAAGCCGAACAGTTGATTCAAACCTTGTCACTCAACGCGCTTCCTACTCAAGAACGCGATGCCTTAATGGCTCGCTTGTTGCTAGTAAAAGGGGAAGGCAAATGGCTATTTTCAGAATTGGAAGAGGCGCAACAACTGGTGAGCCTGGCTTTATCGCGCTTCGAACTAATCGAGGGCGGCATTGGTCAACGCGGCGTCTCTGATGCGCATCATCTGCTGGCTTGGATCGCGTCGTATCGCGGTGAAATCGACCTCTTAAAAAGCGAATACGGCATTGCCATCAAAAGTGCCGAGGCATGTGGCGACCAAACACGGTTTCTGCTGTCGAAATCCTATTTTGGCATCCAAATTGCGTTTAATAATTTGAGCTTCGCGGTTGAACAATGGGGCGAATTGTTTCAAAGCCACGCTGATGATACTGACCCAACCTTTGCCTGCTGCGCGAACGATTTTCTCTCCTATATTAACTCTTTCACCAGCCAGTTTGGCAAATGCGCCGCACACGGAATTCGCGCCTACACAGCCGCGTTAGAGACGGGGCAAATTCGTCGTGCGATTACGATCGCAAGCAATATTGGTGATGCTTTTAGCAGCCTCAACGACTACCAAGCGGCGTTACACTGGATGCAAATCAGCCTAGACCTTGCTCGCACAACGGGATGGCCCGCGAGTATTAGCGCATCGCTTACGCAAACTGCTGAAACTTTACGCCGCCTTGGCCGCTTAGATGCCGCCAAAGCCATGTTAGAAGATGCAATCCCTATCCTGACTTCGGTGTTTGGCTCACGCGCGCACTTGATGGCATTGCGCTATCTTGGCGACCTTTCGATTGACCGAAAAGAATATACCGCAGCCCTGAATTTTTTCTCGTCCTTACAAGAACACGCTGACGCGAAACAATTTTTCGATTTCGAAGTGGGTGCGCGACGTGGGCGGGCGCATGCACTTTCGCTATTAAATAAGCCCGATGCCGCCCTTGAAGTGGGCAAAGAAGCCTTAAAAATCGCTCAAAAGAATAAAGATTTATACCGCGAAGTTGACGTGCTGCGCGTCTTGGCGTCCATTCATAAACGTCACCACGGCAACGGAAGTGGCAATTTCAATATGCGCTGTGCGGCAGATTATCTGCAACAAGCTTTAGGGGTCGCCAATAGTATCAGTGAGTACCAATTACCCGCCGAACTTTTGATTGAAGCGAGCGAGGCGCAATCAGTAATGGGCGATTTCGCTGCAGCGTATCAATTAAGTCGTCAGGCCCTAGAAGCGCGCGAAAAAAAGTACAACCAAGTGATTGACAATCGTGCCACGGCGATGCAGATTAACCACCAAACGGAGCGCATGCGCGCTGAAGGCCAGCACTTGCGCGAGCTGGCGGCGGCCGAAGCGGAACGCGCCGAGGTCTTGCAACAAACCAGTGACGTTTTACAACGTCTTGGAAGCATCGGACAAGAAATTACTGGCAGCCTCAACGCACACGATGTTTTCGATGCACTCAATCGGCATGTACACGGCCTTTTGCATGTCACCGCTTTCGTGATTTATTTGATGGATCGCGATGAACAAAGTATGACCTCTGCCTATGGCGTGGAAAATGGCAAGCCGATCGAGCCAGATGTCGTCTACATGGCAGATTCGATTTCCAATTCGGTGCGCAGCGTGAAGGAACGTCGGGAGATTTCGATACAGATCACCCAAGACGAAGAAACACCCGGCCATATACCTGGCACAGAGCGCGTATTAAGTATGCTGTTTGCGCCCTTGATTATTGCTGATCGCGTGCTCGGTGCAATGACGATACAGTCCTCGCGCTTCCAAGCCTACGGTGAACGTGAACGCATGATTTTCCGTTCGCTGTGTGCATTTGGCGCAATCGCCATGAGTAATGCAGTCTCGTACAAGCGGCTCAAAGAAACGCAAGCGCATTTGGTGGCGCAAGAAAAATTAGCTGCGCTCGGCTCGCTTGTCGCAGGTGTTGCGCATGAACTCAATACCCCGATTGGCAACTGCTTATTGGTCGCCAGCACCTTGCAAGACGGTACAAAAAACATCCTAACCAAACTCAACGAACAAAGCCTGCGCCGTTCAGAACTCACTACGTATTTTGAGGAAGCTAAAAACTCGTCAGAAATCATGTTGCGAGGATTGACCAATGCCGCAAATCTTGTGAGCAGCTTCAAACAGGTCGCGGTGGACCGCACTTCAGAGCAACGCCGCGTCTTCGATTTACGCCAAGTGTTAAGCGATGTGATTGCCACGCTCAACATCAAGGTGACGAAAGCCGGCCATCATGTCATTTTGAATGCGCCCATCACGGTGAGCATGGATAGCTACCCAGGATCACTCGGACAGGTTGTGACCAATTTGATCGAGAATGCCCTCTTGCATGCGTTTGAGACGACCCAACATGGCACCATTACCATCACCTTGTCCCAATCCGATCCGCAACGCGTAGTGATCGACTTCGCCGATGATGGTATGGGCATTCATGAAGACAATTTAAGTCGCATTTTCGACCCGTTTTTCACGACCAAATTAGGCCAAGGCGGCAGCGGTTTGGGGCTTAATATCAGCTACAACATCATCACATCGATCATGCAAGGACAAATCAAGGTCGATAGCAAAGTCGGCGTTGGTACGACTTTTCATCTTGACCTTCCCTTGGTGGTGTAAACGTAAAAACCGCGCCTGAGCGCGGTTTTATCGATGCCTGTTCGAGCGGGCAGCGTCGCTTATTCGCCGAGAACCTGCTTATATACAGGCCCCCATTGTGGGTGACCAATTTCTTTTTTGCTCAGACTAAATTCTGGATCCGCAGCGCGCGCCGCCAAAAACGACTTTTTACACTCTTCCATGCGTGTGCTGGTGCAATAAATAAACGCCAAATATTTATGCGCTAAGGCCGCATCTTTTTTTACTGTGAATCCGGCGGTTAAACCTTCGTTCAAAGATTTTTCCGCTTCGGCATACTGCGCGTCTTCATAGGAACGTATGCCCGCTAACAGCAATTTTTCACCTGGACGAGCCGACAAGTCCGTGAGCCCCACTTGCTTTTCGGGTACCACGCAACCGCTAAGCATCGCACCAAAACCAAGCAAACAAATTACCTGCTTAGAAGCGATGACTAATCTTGGCTTCTTTTTCGGTTGAGACTTCGACATTGGCCACATAACTTTCATCTCCATTCCTGATTTCAACTTTGTGTTTACCAACTGGTAATGTCAATCTGGTCAGTGGCGGCGCAACGCCCTTGGCTTGACCATCAACATACACTTCACCCCAAGGCGATACGGCAATCGCAACTGACCCAGTACTAACCGGTGCCGCTTCCACTTTAATAGGTGTGGCAGCTGCCTTTAGTTTAGCCGCTTTTGCTGCTTTTGCTTTTTCGGCCTTCGCGTCGGCCGCAGCCTGCTTGGCAAGCGCATCGAGTTGTTCAGCATTTGGCTTGCTCGATTCATCCTGTTTCGCCTCACTGCCTGTTGGTGTAGTTTGCGCTGAAGGCGTACTCGCTGCAAGCGTATCGCTCGCATTTAAGGGTAGCGCAACCGCGGGTGTAGACGCGGGTGTGGCCGCCTCTGCAAGCGCAGGCGTGGTGGCTGAGCGATGTGAGTTCGACTGCACCGTCATCCACAGCACCACAATCAGAACCAGACTTGCGCCAAGCGCCGCCACCAACGCCCACGGCGGTAAATTCAGGCGTTGCATTAAGGAGCGATTCTTGGACTTCAGTGCTTCATTAAGCGTACTGTCAGCCACATTTTGCAATGCAGGATTCTGAATTTTCGCCATCAAACGTTCAGTTCGCTCTTTTTCCAAATAGCGATTCAAATCACGCGCCATTTCGGATGCATGTTGATACCGATCTGCTGGCTTTTTTGCTAGGGCCTTCCCGGCAATTCGGGCAAGCCGCAAGGGCACGTCGGCTTTAATTTCTTGCGGCGGAATTGGTGCATCGTGCGCGATGGCGTGCAATAGACCGGGGATATCGGGCGCCCGAAACGGCAATTGACCGCATAACATCTGATACAGCACGACACCTAAGGAAAAGATATCTGAACGTGCGTCAACAGTTTCGCTTTTCGTTTGCTCGGGTGACATGTAATTGGGCGTACCCATTAGACGCCGCTCTTCGACTTCACCGTTGCCTATAGTGGCATCCGCGTCGCTCATCTGCCGCGAAGCGCTCGCGATACCGAAATCCAATACTTTCGGTGCTCCGCTATCGGTGACAAAAATATTGGTGGGTTTGATATCACGATGAATCACGCCGTGTTCATGCGCGTAATCTAAAGCATTGGCGATACGCCCTATCATATCGGCAATTTGCTTATAGCTAAATTGATGGCCGCTAGCGAGCATATCGCGCAGCTCTTTGCCTTCAAGGAACTCCATCACGATGAACAATAGCTCGCCGCTTTTATCTGCGTCGTACACAGTGACGATATTGGGATGGTTTAGCCGGCCCGCTGCGCGCGCCTCTTGGATGAACTGTTTTTCAAACAACTGCCGCTGATTAGCTGGCATTTGGGGATTAAGGACTTTAATGGCGACCTTACGGCCTATCATAGGGTCGCGGAACAAATACACGATACCCACTGAACCATGCCCAATTTCTTGCTCGAAAACGAAGCGACCAATCCGCCCTTTGGGAATTAAAGGCGGATTCGACACGTTTTGAGTTGGCATTTCCGTTTTCATGTGCGCTAGCATAACGCCGAAATTGATTTTTTTGCAGTTTTGGCGCTGTTTCTGTTTGCCAAATATAAAATAAAAATTGCTTTGAGGTAAAGAGTTCTTCAGAACCCATTAAATCGGCGCGACCAATTTGCCGTTTAATTTTGACCTATTTTGCGCTCAGTTGTTGTAACAGACATTTATGCGTAGTATTTGCTTTAAGATTCAACTAGAGATTTTTGATAAATTAACTTAATTTGAATTAGTAAGTCGGATTTTGCCACCTAAAGCGTACTTTTTAGGCACAAACTAAATAAGACACACTTTCACTCATTTTTTGCATTAATGGATGTAATGCTATTTTAGTTATGACAAAAGGTCGAATCATCATACTGGTCAGCGCAACGCTTAGTTTCTCGCCATTTGCTGCGGCGGAAATTTATTCTTGCAAGGACGCGACTGGGCGGGTTATTACCTCGGATCGGCCAATTCCAGAATGCGCCGATCGTGCGGTAACGGTAAGAAAAAATGTTGGACAAGCACCAAAAGAAATTCCTCGCCCACTAACACCCGAAGAGCGACGCAAAGCGCAAGCAGAAGAGGCACGACAAAAAGAACTTGCCATCGCGGAGGAAGAAAGACAGAAACAGGAACGTTATCTCCTCACGCACTATCGTAGCGAAGACGATAT